>CAYMTH010000011.1:15178-23147 GCA_964393235.1 uncultured Solibacteraceae bacterium
GAGGCCGCGATCGACCAGCGCCTTGAACTCGCGGGCGTTGAGGCCGAAGGGGACGAGCGGGGCGTCGGTGCCGAGGGCGATCTTGACGCCGGCGCGGATGGCCTTGGAGAGGTTGGCGCGGGCGAGCGGGAGGACGTAATCGCCCTTGGCCTTGACCGGAGGCGGGAGGGCGGAGAAGTCGAGGGTGTCGCCCAGGTGCGTGGTGGGGACGAGATAGGTGCCGCGCTGCTTCATGAGCTCGATAATCTCGTCGGTGAGCATGGAGCCGTGCTCGATGGAGGCGACGCCGGCCTTGACGGCGGCGAGGATGCCTTCCGAGCCGTGGGCGTGGGCGGCAACCTTGATGTGGTGGCGGGCGGCCTCTTCGACGACGGCGCGCATCTCGGCTTCGGTCATCTGCTGGGCGCCGACGGTGGCCTCGAGCGACATGACGCCGGCGGTGGCGCTGATCTTGATGACCTGCGCGCCCTTCTTGATCTGCAGGCGAACGGCCTTGACGGCTTCATCGGGGCTGTCGGCGATGCCCTGTTCGGGGCCGAGGCGGAGGAGGCCGGGGGCGACGCGGGCGTGCATCTCGGGATCGATGTGGCCGCCGGTGATGGAGATGGGGTGGCCGGAGGCGACGATGCGGGGACCGTCGATCCAGCCGGCGTCGGTGGCGCGGGCGAGGGCGACGTTGAGGAGGTCCGGGGTGGGGTTGAGCTGGCCGAGTTCGCGGATGGTGGTGAAACCGGCGTCGAGCATCTTGCGGAGCGCGGGGGCGGCGCGGAGGACGGCTTCGGCGGGGGTGTCGGCGACGAGGTCGGCGCGGTAGCGGGCGCCGTCGGCGAGCAGGGCGTGGACGTGCATGTCGATGAAGCCGGGGAGGAGGGTGACGTCGCCGAGGTCGATGGTTTGGGCGCCGGCGGGGAGGGACGGGGGGTTGACGGCGGTGATGGTGGCGCCGTTGACGACGACGGCGGCGGGGGAGACGACGCGGCCGGACTGCACGTCGAGCAGGCGATGGGCTTTGACGACAACCGGCTGGGCGGCGGCCGCGAGAGCGGCGAGGAGCAAAAGGAATAGGGCCGGCATAGGGCACTATTATGCCCCGTCTGCGAAACTAATTGGAGATGTCTGACGCCCAACAGCGCCGCACGCTTGGCTTTGTCTTCCTGACGGTATTCCTCGACCTGCTCGGGGCCGGCATTCTGATTCCGATCATGCCGTACCTGGTGCGGCAGTTCCGCACGGACGCGTTCACGGTGGGAATGCTGTCGGTGGCGTTTTCGGCGGCGCAGTTTGTGGCGGCGCCGGTGCTGGGGGCGCTGTCGGACCGGGTGGGGCGGCGGCCGGTGCTGGTGTTTTCGATTCTGGGGTCGGCGTTCGGCTATTTTCTGTTCGGGTGGGCGGGTTCGTTGTGGGTGATGTTTCTGGCGCGGGTGATCGACGGGGCGACGGGGGGCAACATTTCGACGGCGATGGCGGCGATCGCGGACACGTCGGCGCCGGAGGACCGGGCGAAGAATTTCGGGCTGATCGGGATGGCGTTCGGGCTGGGGTTCATCGTCGGCCCGGCGCTGGGCGGGTTGTTGTCGAAGATTTCGATTCAGGCGCCGGCGTACGGGGCCGGGTGCCTGGGGCTGGCGACGGCGACGTTCGGGTATTTCTATTTCCCGGAGACGCTGCCGAAAGAGCGGCGGCGGAGCGGCGCGGTGACGGCGGGGGAGGCGAATCCGCTGCGTTCGGTGGCGGCGGCGCTGGGGCGGGTGGAGATCCGAACGCTGCTGATCGCGCTGTTCTTTTTGAACTTCGCGTTCGCGGGGCTGCAGACTAATTTCTCGAACTATACGCTGGAGCGGTTCCAGTTCGGGCCGGACGACAACGCGTGGGTGTTCGCGTTCATCGGGCTGCTGGCGGCGATGCTGCAGGGCGTGGTGGTGCGGCGGCTGCTGCCGGTGATGGGGGAGCGGCGGATGGCGATCTGCGGATTCCTCCTTTTTATTCTTGGGTTCCTGGTGGTGGCCGGAGCGCCGGCGGCCGTCTGGCTGTTCCCGGGGCTGGCGGCGATCGCGGCGGGAAGCAGCTTCACGAACCCGACGCTGAACGCGTTCATTTCGCAGCGTTCGCCGGCGACGGAGCAGGGATCGATTCTGGGCACGACGCAGAGCGTGCTGAGCCTGACGCGGGTGGCGGGGCCGGCGTGGGCGGGATTTGTGTTTGACGGTTTTGGAGTGGCGTCGCCGTACTGGACGGGCGCGGCGTTTATTGCGCTGGCGATGGTGCTGGCGTTACCGGAGTTGCGCGGATCATCCGAGGCGCGGACTTAGCGCTAAAATGGAGGGGCGATGAGCATGCTTTCTCAGCGGCTTCAGGTCGGGGTCGCGCAGAAGCAGATCCTAACACCGGGCCTCGTCCAGTTGGTGTCGGTCCTGCAATTGAACCGGCTCGAGCTGCGCGAGAAGATCGAGCAGGAGATCGCGGAGAACCCGGTGCTTGAGGAATCTCTCGACCCGGCCGAAGAGATTACAGCAGAAGAAGTTCAGGCGTACCTGGAGCGGGAACGCGTGTCCGAGCCGTCGGACCAGGGGATTCTGGAAGTGTCGGCATCGCCGGCGCAGCTGGAAGCCGAGGCCGACCGGGCGGAGATGGCTTCCGAGAACGCGGGTGTTGTGGAAGCGGCCGACGGGGCTCCGGCGGACCCGGCGCCGGCGGCGACGGCGGATCCGTTTGACGAGATCGATTTCGACAACTACTTCCAGGAGTACCTGGAGCCCGGGTTCAAGAGCCCGGCGGGGGAGATGTCGGAGAAGCCGAGCTGGGAGACGTTCGTCAGCTCGCCGGTGACGCTGCCGGATCTGTTGCGGCAGCAGCTGAGTCTGCTGGTGATGCCGGAAGAGGTGCGGGACGCGGCCGATACGATTATCGGGAACCTGGACGATAACGGGTACCTGGTGGCGGGGCTGGACGAGATCGCGACGTACGGGGAGCATTCGCTGGACGACGTGGAGAAGGCGCTCGAAGAGATTCAGGCGCTGGAGCCGGCGGGGGTCGGGGCGCGGGACGTGCGCGAGTGCCTGATGCTGCAGATGGAGAGCCGGGGCGGGGAAGGCGGGGTGGCCTGGCAGATTCTCGACAAGCACATGAAGCTG
Organism: uncultured Solibacteraceae bacterium; assembly: GCA_964393235.1. Taxonomy (GTDB): domain Bacteria; phylum Acidobacteriota; class Terriglobia; order Bryobacterales; family Bryobacteraceae. Next base: position 18,310 of record CAYMTH010000011.1, read on the forward strand.
CTGGAGCTGAAGCAGTACAAAGAGCTCGCGCGGGTGTTGGGCCGGCCGCTGGCGCACATCGAGACGGCCGTCGAGACGATCAAGCATCTGGATCCGAAGCCGGGACTGCGGTACTCGGGCCCGGGGGCGCGGGTGGTGGAACCGGATGTCTATATCACCAAGGACAGCGATAGCTATATCATCGAACTGAACGATGACGACCTGCCGCAGCTCCGTTTGAACCGGGAGTATCTGAAGATGCTCGACCGGGAGAAGGAGCCGGACAAGGACGTTCGCAACTACGTGAAGGAGCGATTCAGTTCGGCCGCGATGCTCATCAAGAACATAGAGCAGCGGAAACACACGATCATGCGCGTATGCCAGTGTGTCGTCGACCGCCAGAAGGAGTTCCTCGATTTCGGGATGCAACACCTGCGGCCGATGATGATCAAAGAGGTAGCCGAGGAGATCGGCGTGCATGCCTCCACTGTGAGCCGGGCGGTAGCCGGCAAATACGTGCATACGCCGCAAGGCGTTTTTGAACTGCGGTTCTTCTTCTCGGAGGCAGTCCAAGGGCCTTCGGGTAGCAGCACCCCACTGCTGGTGTTGAAGCAGAAGGTGAAGAAGATAATCGACGAAGAGGACCCCAAGAAGCCGCTGACCGACGAACAGATCACCGCGCGGCTGCAGCAGGAGGGGTTCGAGGTGACCCGGCGGACGGTCGCGAAGTATCGCGAGGACCTGAAGATTCCGTCGACTCACCAGCGGCGCGTCAAAAACTAACATGAACAACACGCGCGAGGAGACCATGATGAAAGTAACCTACACCGGCGGCAACGGGGAATTTTCCGCCGCCGACAAAGCCCGTCTTGAGAAGAAGCTTGCCAAACTCGGCAAGATGATCGACAAGAACGGCGAGAAGACCGGGAACGTCATTTTGACGACGGAGAAGCGTGGGAAGAAGGCGGAAATCACCGTAAATTACCTGCATCACAACTTCGTCGGGACGGGGAACGGCCCGGCGTTTCTGCCGGCCGTGACGGCGGCGTTCGAGAAGCTGGAGAAGCAGATCTCGAAGGTGAGCGCGAAGCAGCGGGACACCAAGCGCAACGGCGTGAAGCCGGCGGTGGTGGCGGCGGCGGCGGCGGTGAAGACGGCGCCGGTGGCGACGGGCCCGAAGATGTTCGAGGCCAAAGTCAGCAAGAAGCCGATGAACGTGGACGAAGCGGTGCTGGTGGCGCTGCGGAAGAAGGTTTCCTACGTGGCGTTCCGCGATGCGGACACGGAAGGCATCAGCATCGTGATTCAGCGGCCGGACGGCCATTTCGACGTGGTCCGGGCGTAGGAGCATGGCGGCGCCGCGCGCGAAGACCGGCGGGGGCGCGGAGCTCGTGATCATCACGGGGCTCAGCGGTTCCGGCAAAGGCACGGTATTGAAGAGCCTGGAGGATCTGGGCTACTACTCGGTGGACAACCTGCCGATGGACCTGATCCCGAAGTTCGCCGAGCTGACCGGTTCGAGTCCGCAGATTTCCAACGCGGCGCTGGTGGTGGATATCCGGGAGGGGGAAGGGCTGCGGCGCTTCCCCGCCATCTACAAGCAGGTACAGCGGCAGGTGCGGACGCGGCTGGTGTACCTGGAGGCGGACGACGCGACGATCGTGCGCCGGTTTTCCGAGACGCGCCGGCCACACCCGTTGAAGGGCGCGGAGCGTTCGGTGGCGACGTCGGTGAAGGAAGAGCGGCAGCTGATCGAGCCGATCAAGAAGCTGGCGGATCTGGTGATCAACACGTCGCGGTTCAACGTGCACGAGCTGCGCGAGTTCATCGGCGAGCGGTTCGGGGCGTCGCGGGACCAGTCCGGCGTGCTGATTTACGTGACGAGCTTCGGGTTCCGGCACGGGGTGCCGACGGATTCCGATCTGGTTTTCGACGTCCGGTTTCTGCCGAACCCGAACTACATTCCGGAGTACAAGCGGTTGACGGGGAAGAATCCGAAAGTCGCCGAGTACATCCGGTCGTTCCCGCAGACGCAGGAGTTCATGGCGAAGATCACGGACCTGCTGACGTTTCTGCTGCCGCACTACATCGAAGAGGGCAAGAGCTATCTGACGATATCGTTCGGGTGTACGGGGGGCCATCACCGGAGCGTGATGATGGCCGAGGAGATGCGGAAGCGGCTGCGGAAGGCGGGCTACAACGTGAAGGGCCTGCACCGCGACATCGAAAAGGGCTGATGCTCGACGGGATCAAGGTTCTCGACCTGTCCCACGCCCTGGCGGGCCCGTACTGTTCGCTGGTCCTGGCCGACCTGGGGGCGACCATTTACAAGCTGGAGCCGGCGGGGCTGGGCGACATGGGGAGGGGCTGGGGGCCGCCGTTCACGGGGGACCAGGCGAGCTATTTTCTCGGGTTGAACCGGGGGAAATACGGGATTTCGATCGATCTGAAGACGGCCGAGGGGCTGGCGTTGTGTCTGGACCTGATCGAGCGGGTGGACGTGGTGATCGAGAACTTCCGGCCGGGGACCGTGGAGCGGCTGGGGTTGGGTTACGAGGCGTGCCGGGCGCGGAACCGGCGGCTGATCTACTGCGCGATTTCGGGTTACGGGCAGGACGGGCCGTCGCGGGAAGAGGCGGCGATGGACCTGGTGGTGCAGGCGTCGAGCGGGCTGCTGTCGATCACGGGGACGGAGGCGGGGGAGATGACGCGTTGCGGGTACGGGGTGTCCGACGTGACGGCGGGGATGTTCGCGGCGATCGGGATCCTGGGGGCGGCGTATGCGCGGGAGGCGACCGGGGAGGGGCGGTACCTGGACGTCTCGATGTTCGACGCGATGATCTCGGTGATGAGTTCGAACTACGCGAGTTTCCTGGGCGACCGGGAGGTGCCGCGGCCGATGGGGACGCAGTATCCGACGGTGGTGCCCTATGGGGTGTACGCGACGGCGGACCGGCCGGTGGCGATCGCGGCGGGGAGCGAGAAGCTGTGGGCGGGGTTCCGCCGGGCGCTGGAGCTGGAGGATCTGCCGGAGTTCCGGACGAACGCGCTGCGGATCCGGAACCGGGCGGCGTTGAACGTGTTGCTGAACGAGCGGTTCGCGGGGCGGCCGGCGGCGGAGTGGGTGGCGCGACTGCGGGCGGAGGGGGTGCCGTGTTCGCCGGTGCTGAACTTCGAAGAGGTGGCGACGCACCCGCAGAGCCTGTTCCGCGGGATGTTCCCGACGCTGCGGCACCCGACGGCGGGGGAGCACCAGGTGACCGGGCCGGTGATCAAACCGGCGGGGAGGCCGGAGATGCCGGCGCCGCTGCTGGGGCAGCACACGCGGCAGGTGCTGGGCGAGGTGCTGGGGCTGGACGAAGCGGCGCTGGACGGGTTGGCGGCGCGGCGGGTCATCCTGGGTTAGCGTTGGGTTCCGCTGGGTTTTTCTTGGGTTATTTCCGATCGATTTCCTTTTGTTTTCAATAACTTTTGGGTTATTTCCAGGAAATCGGGCCTTGGGCTGGGGACCGGTGCTGCCGGGCGCCGGCGGCGGGGAGACATTTGCCCCTCTAACTTCATTATCCGACCGGCGGCAAGGGAAACGCGCGGCTGTGTCGCGGATCGTCCTTGTAACACGTTCACAGGATGCGGGTTATCGGATTTGGATTTATTTCTGAGAGGTGTGAACGGCCGGACCGGCAGCGTACAAAACGTCGTCGGCGCGGAGGTAGAGGCGGCCGCCGGCGATGGCGGGGGAGGCGAGGAAGCGGCCGGGCAGTTCGTTCCGACTGATGATGTCCGGCTTGCGGCCGGCGCGGAGGACGTACGTCTCGCCGGTTTCCGATTGGAGATAGACGTGGCCGGCGGCGGCGACGGGCGAGGCGAAGAAGATGCCGCCGAGGCGTTCGCGCCAGAGTACGGCGCCGGTGGCGGCTTCGGCGCAGGTGACGACGCCGACCTCGTTGGTCATGTAGAGAAGACCTTCGTATAAAAGGATGGACGGGACGTAGGAGCCGCCGTTGGGGAGGCGCCATTTGAGGCGCGACTGGGTGACTTCGCCGGCGCCGCCGGGGGTGAGGGCCCAGATGTCGCTGTTGCGGTAGCCGCGGCTGAGGTAGATGGTTTCCTTGTCGTAGACGGCGGAGGGGATGGGGGTTTGGCGGGCGGCGCCGGCCCACCAGAGGAGCTTGCCGTCGGCGGGGCGGTAGACGTCGATGCGTTCTTCGGAATTGACGAGGAGTTCGTCGCCGGCGGGGGTAGGGATGACGACGGGGGTGGAGTGGGAGACGCGGCCGGAACCGCGGTCGACGCGCCACATTTCGGCGCCGGTGGCGGCGTCGAGGGCGAGGAGGAAGGCGCTGGAACGGTGGTCGCAGAGGAGGATGAGGAGGTTTTTGTAGAGAGTGGGGGAGCTGCCGTGGCCCCACTGGTTGCGGAAGGGGCCGAGGTCCTTCTTCCAGAGTTCGCGGCCCTGGAGGTCGAGGGCGACGAGCTGGCCGTTGCCGAACCAGGCGAAGACGCGCTTGCCGTCGGAGACGGGGGTGGGGGTGGCGAGGTTGTGCTTTTCGTGGAGCTCGGGGCGGGAGGGGTTGGCGGGGAGTTTGTAGAGCCAGGCGCGCTTGCCGGTGGCGGCGTGGAAGGCTTCGACATGGAGGGTCAATGCGGGGGCGGGGCGGACGGCGATGGCGCGTTCGCGGCCGGCGAGGGCGCGTTCGTCGCGGGCGAGGCGGGGGTCGGAGCCGTCGCCGGTTTCGTAGGCACCGGCCTGGGAGGTGACGATGACGAGGTTCTGGACGACGATGGGGGAGGAGGTGCCGGTGCCGGCGAGTTGGGCGCGGAAGGCGAGGTTGGATGTGGGAGACCAGGTGGTGGGGAGG
>CAYMTH010000012.1:0-2305 GCA_964393235.1 uncultured Solibacteraceae bacterium
GATGATCGGCATCGGCGCCGACGAGAAGAGCGCCTGGGTGACCAGCCGCCTCGAGTTCTTCCGCTTGCCGGAGTACATGGCGCAGTTCCCGTTCGCGCACACGATCGACATGACCTACCGGCTGGCCAACGGCGTGCTCGAAGTGGAAACGGAAGTCACGAACCTGTCGTTTGAAAAGATGCCGCTGATCATCGGGTACCACCCGTATTTCCGCGTCCACGATGCGCCGCGCGCCGACTGGAAAGTGACGCTTCCGGCCAAGCAGCACGTAACGCTGAACAGCAAGCTCACCCCCACGGGCGAGTTCAAGGCCAACCCCTACAGCGACCCGCACACGCTCGCCGCCACGCAGCTCGACGACGTCTTCACCGGGCTGGTGCGCGATGCGGCCGGCCGCGCCGAGTTCGCCGTGCAGGGCAAGCAGCAGAAAGTCTCCGTCGTTTACGGGCCGAAGTATCCGGTCGCCGTCGTCTATGCCCCCACGGGTCCGAACCGCGATTTCATCTGCTTCGAACCGATGACCGGCATCACGAACTCGATGAACCTGGCCCACGAAGGCAAGTACAAGGACCTCCAGTCGATCCCGCCGGGCGGCGTCTGGAAGGAGAGCTTCTGGGTGAAGGCCAGCGGCTTCTAAAGAACAACCCGCCAAAAACAGAATCGGGCGGCGATCCCGGAAAGGATCGCCGCCCGAATTCTTTTGCGGGGCGGAAAGCTTGTTACTTGGCGCCGGCCGGCTTCGGAGCCGCGGGCTTCGGAGCGGCCGTGGCGGGAGCGGCGGTAGGCGCGTTCTTGTCGTAGGTCTCGACCACCTGACGGGTGATGTCGACCGCGGTGGACGCATACAACACCGGGCTCGACTGCGCGCTGACGTCGATCACAACCGCGTAGCCGTTATCGCTCGCGTACTTGTCGATCACCGCCATCACCTTGCCGCCGATCTCCTGAAACAGCTTCTGCTGTTCCTGGTCGAGTTCGGCCGAGGCGTCTTCGCCATCGCGCTGCAGCGACTTCTGCTTGGCGTCGATGTCGCGCATCAACTTGTTCTTCTGTTCTTCGCTGGCCGTATTGGAACTGGCGCGCAGCTGCTGCTGCAGGGCCTGGATCTCCGCCTGGCGCTTTTCGATCTCCTGCCGCTTCGGCATGAACTTCGCTTCGAGTTCCTTGGCGGCCTTCTGGCCGTCCTTGGTCCCGATGATGGCGTTCTGCAGGTGGATGATCGCGATCTTGTTGGGGGCCTGCGCGGGCAGGCTGAGAGCGGCGCCAGCGAGCATAGCCGGCAGCCAGAGCATCATTCGATTCACTGTGTTGAGACTCCTGAGGGGCAGTGCCCTATTGTACTAAAGTTACCGGAACGGACGGGCGCGAACCCTAGAACGTGCGGCTGATCGTAAAGCGGAAGGTGCGGCGGCGTTCCCAGAACGGGGTCGCCTGGCCCCACGTGGCCACCGAGTTGATGAAGGTCGCCTGGTTGGGGAAGGCCGAGCGGTCCAGCACCACCGGCGGTTGCAGGAACTCCCGCACGATGGTCGGATTGTAGGCCCAGTAGAACCGGAACGGTGCGTTCACCACCGGCATCATGATCTGCATTTCCAGACCGGTCGATGTGCGGACCTTTTCCGTGCCCGGCGCCACCAGAACGCGGTTGTCGAAACCGGCCGAGGGATGGTTGAAGTTCAGCGAGTCGACGCGGTCCTGGTTCATCTTCAGCTGGCTGCGCAGCGACATGCGGTTCACACCGGCGTCGAAGAACGCCGCCAGCGTCACCGGCCCGAAGATCGGGATGCGGTATTCGAAGTTCGCGATGCCCTGTGTGTCGCCGCCCGGGAAGATCAGCTGGTAGGTCGGGATCGACTGCGTTACCGGCTGGAACGAGGTGGAACCGTCGGCGAGCTGGACGCGCTGCTGGCGCGCCGAGCCGTCGTCGTTCAGCACCGGGACCACCGATTCCGAAGCGATGTAAGCCATTGGGCTGACGCCCCAGATGTCGAAACCGCGGACGTCGTTTTCACCGCCCATGTAGACGCGGTTGAACGGGGGAGCGGTCTTGCCGCCGTAACCCGCCACCAGCCGGCCGAGCAGGCGATAGCCGATCACGTGGCCCTTCTTCAGGCCGGCGCGAAACATCGTATGGCTCAGCGTCGGTTCGATCAGGTTGACGTTGCCGCGCGCGTTCGTGAGCGGTCGCGCCGTGCCCCCGCGCTTGTCGACGAGCCACAGGTCGCCCGCGAAGCTGAACACGATGTCCTTCGGGCCGATGTCGGGGAAGCGCAGCATCGCGGCAGGCGGGGCCTGCGTGAGGTCG
>CAYMTH010000012.1:2315-22828 GCA_964393235.1 uncultured Solibacteraceae bacterium
CGGTTCGATCAGGTTGACGTTGCCGCCCAGGAAGCTGCCGGCGAACGTGGTGGCGAAGTAGAAGCTCTTACCGCGGCTCGGCGTGATCGGATGATCGACCGTGTTGTACTGAAACGCCGGAACGACCTTGCTGGTCCGGATACCGGTCAGCTGGTTCGGACCGCCGAGACCCTGGAAGTTCACGAACTGGAAGTACTGCGAGCTCGACTCCGACAGCGTCTGAATGCGCGACACGTCATAGCCGTAGCTCAAGGTCCACCGCGCGAACGTCCGGCGGAACTGGCCCGAGGCGAACACCGTAAAGCCCTTGCCGTTCGAAACATAGTTCAGCAGGTTATTGGTGCCGAGCTGCTGGAACAGCGGAATCAGGTTGCGGCCGCTGAGGAGCGAAACTTCGCGCGCCTGATCGTAGTTGAACCGCTGCATGTAGACCGTGAAGCCGGTCTGGATCGGGCGGTCGAGCAGGTAAGGCTCGGTAAAGCTGAAGGTCACGTCGCGGATACGGTCGCCCAGCTGGCTGTTGATGCCGAGCGTTTCACCGAGACCGAGGAAGTTGTTGGTGGAGTAGCCGAACGCCACGAAGCTGCCGGCGATGCCGCTGACGCCGCCGGAGAGCTGCACCGAGTTCTTGCCGCGCTCCTTCACCTTTAAGGTGATATCGACGGTGTTGGTGCGGGTGTCGCGCTTGATTTCGGCCGCTTCGCCTTCCTTGAGCGCTTCGAAGTAGCCGAGCTGATTCAGGCGGAGGATGCTGAGTTCCCACAGGCGGGTGGAGAACATGTCGCCTTCGTCGACGAGCAGTTCGCGGCGGATGACCTTGTCGCGCGTCGTCGTGTTGCCGGAGAAGTCGATGCGGCGTACGAAGAACTGTTTGCCTTCATCGACGTTCAGCGTGAAGTCGATCTTGTCGGTGCCCGTCACCGGGTTGATATCCGGCTCCGGCACCATGTCGATGTAGCCGTATTCGCCATACAGCTTGCGGATGTTTTCCAGACCCTTGCGAAGCTTCGCGGTCGAGAACGTTTCGCCGACCTTCATCTGGAAGATGTTCTGCAGAATCGCTTCCGGCGTACGGAACAGCTTCATGCCGACTGCGTTCAGGCTCTGCAGCTTGTAGAGCCGGCTCTCTTCCATATTGATGGTGAGATCGGCCTTCTTGCCGGGCTTGTTGGGGTAGAACAGCGGGATCTTGAAACCGCCGCCGCCCGTGTCGCGGATGGTCAGCTTATGCTCGCCCGCGCGGGTCGTGAAGTAACCCTTTTCCTGGTAGAAGACCTGGACTCGCTGCTTGTCTTCTTCGAGCTTCGAAGAGTCGTAGGTCTTGGCGAAGATGTTTTCGAGGAAGATGGACCGGGGGATCCCGATCGGGTGCAGGTTCTTCATCGCGCGGATGACAACGCGGTCGCTGAAGATCTTGTTGCCCTCGATGTTGATCTTGCCCATCTTCACCTTGGGGCCTTCCGTGACCTTGAAGACGACTTCCATCGTCGACGGCGGGATCTGGCGCAGTTCCGGCTCGACGGTGGCGTACTGACGGCCACGCTCGGCGAGGAACTCCTTCAGTACGACAGCCGCGCGCTGGACCTTGTTGGGATCGTATTGCGCTTCCACCGACAGCCCGACGCGGCGCTCCTTGAAGCGGTCGAGAATTTCAGACACCGTAACCGACTTGGCGCCCTCGTATTTAATGGACCGGACGATCCGGCGCTCGACGACGACGAAACGGAGAATGTAGCCGGTCCGCCCGGCCTCCCGTTCCAGAGTGATGTCGTCGAAACGGCCGGTGTTCCAAAGCGACATGAAGTCGCGGTGAAGCGTCTCCTCGTCGATCTTGTCGCCCTTCTTGGTAAGAATCATCGCCCGCAGCGTGTCCTGCGGAACGCGGCGCGCGCCGCGAAATTCCACGAGCTCTACAACATCGTCCACCTTCCCCGCGGGCGCCGCCGGCTCAGCCGCGGGCTTCGGGGACTCCAGTTGAGGCGCACCCGGTTTAGCGGGCTGCGGCGCCGGCTTGGCCGGCTCGGCCGCTTGCGGAACCGTCTCAAAGGGGTTCTGCGATGCGGGTTTGGCCGGAGCGGGGGCCGGGGGAGTAGTGGGGGGTTGCTGGCAATAGAGTGGGGCTGTTCCAAGACAGGCACACAAGATTGCCAGAAGTTGCAGGCTTCCAAGCCCAGCATGCTTCATTCAGCGGTAGATCCTTTCCACTCTGCGACTCTTTGGTGACGCATCCGGACCGGCCCCGGTTTCCACGCAGGTTTCCGCCTGATCCTCGATTCGGCACACAAACTACTCAGTTTACCTGATCCGGAGGAGCGGGTTCAAACCCACCGGCCGTTACGTCTCCACGATTCCTCTTAATTGGCGCGCCCGGTGAATGGTCCGGCTCAGTGCCGCACCGAATAAAACGTAGGCCAGCCAGGTTGCCGGCACCGGCGTGATGCGGCTCACTACGGGCGCCGCGAGAGGCCAGAAAGCCCCCATCAGAAGCCAATACCAGCACGCCGCGGCAACAAACGAGGCTGCCAGATGCAGCCAGTAGTTGGCGATGCGCCCGCCGGCCAGGCCCCACAACGCCCCGCCCAGTCCGTGCAAAAAAAAGTGCATGGACGCCCCGGCGAGCGTCGCCTTGCCCATCCCCATCGAGAAAACGCGGTTCTGATACGCCGCCGCGCCCCAAAGATTTAACATGGCCCACCAGTACTGCCGCTCCGTCAGCGAGTCCAAGGCGAACCACCCGATCATCACCGCCGCCCCCAGCACCCCGCTCTCCAATCCGGCCAGCGCTCGCGGCACCATTCCTGGCGTCGGCTCCGGCGGCGCGGGCGGCGGGGGCGGCACTACCGGAGGCGGCTCCACGTAGACAGGCGGCGGCTCGGCAGGCAGAAACGGATTCCCCGCCGTGAACGGCGCCGGCGCGGCGCGTTCGGGTTCTGAGGGTGGCAGATCCGCTTCCATAAAGTGAGGGGCTTACCTTCTAGAATAACCACCCCTACCCGCGGACTTCGAACCATCCCCTATACTGAACGCTTCATGCCGCAATTCCCCGCCCCATCCAATCGCCGCCGCGCCGTCATCACCGGCATCGGCGCTGTGAGCCCCAACGGCATCGGCCGGGAGGCGTTCTGGCGCAACACGCTCGACGGCCGCTCCGGCGTCGATACCATCCGCCAGTTCGATCCTTCCGCCTTCCCGGTTCGCATCGCCGGCCAGGTGGCCGATTTCGACGAGTCGCGGTGGGTGGACGCCAAGGAACGCCCGCACGTCGGCCGCGTCACCGCCCTCGCCCGCGCCGCTGCCGCCGAGGCCATCGACGACTCGGGGCTCCGGCCCGCCGCCATGTCCCGCGACGAACTCCGCGAAATCGGCGTCATCGTCGGGTCCGGCGGCGGCAGCCAGGCCTTTACCGAGGAGCAGTACCGTCTCTATTACACCGGCCAACTGAAGCAGTGCAGCGTGTACGTCATCCCGACCTCGACCATTGGCACGCTCGCCAGCGAAGTCTCCATGCACTTTGGCCTCCGCGGCTTTTCCCACATCGTCTCCACCGGCTGCACCTCCTCCACCGACGCGCTCGGCTACGCCCTCCGCATGATTCAATCCGGCATGATCGACTGCGTCGTCGCCGGCGGCGCCGACGCTCCCATCGCCCCGCTCATCCTCCGCGGCTTCCAGTTGATGCGCATCATGACGCAGCGCTGGAACGACGCCCCCACCCGCGCCTCCCGCCCCTTCTCCCGCGACCGCGACGGCTTCGTCCTCGCCGAGGGCGCGTGGTTCTTCGTTGTCGAGGAACGGGAACGCGCCCTCGCGCGCGGGGCCCGCATCTACGGCGAGATCGCCGGCTACGGCTCGACGTGCGAGGCCTACCACCGGGTCCGGCTCGAAGAGTGCGGCGAGGAGCCCGCCCGGTCCATTGCAATCGCCCTCGAAGAAGCCGCGATCGAACCGGCGCAGGTCGGCTACCTGCAGTACCACGGCACCTCCACCGAACTGAACGACCGCATCGAAACCGCGGCCATCAAACTGGCCTTCGGCCCCCACGCCCCCAGTCTGCCCGGCAGCGCGCTGAAGAGTCTGATCGGCCATCCGCAGGGAGCCTGCGGCGCCGCTGGCGTCGCCGCCATTCTGCTCGCCATGCGCGACGGCGTCGTCCACCCGACGATCAATCTCGACGAGCCCGACCCGGCCTGCGACCTTGATTATGTCGCCGGCAAGGCGCGTCCGCTGTCGTTCGATTACGCGGTCGCCAACTGCATCGCCTTCGGCAGCAAAAACGCCGCGCTTGTCCTCCGCCGGCCGGACTGATCCGCCCGGTTACTCCTCCGGTTTCGCGGACGCCTCGGCTTCCGCTTCCGCCTGCTCCGCCTTCGCGTTCTCGGCGGCGTAGTAGTAGGAGTGATAGTAGGTGTACTTGCTGTACAGTTCGCCGCGCCGCGCGCCGTTCACCGCAATGCCCAGCACCCGGTTCTCGCACAACGACTGCATGGCGCGCGTCACCGAGTCGATGGTCGTCGTCCCGATGCGCACCACCAGAAGCGTTCCATGGCAGATGGTCGACAACAGGTTCGCGTCGGCCGCGAACAGCAGCGGCGGCGTGTCCAGCACCACCCAGTTAAAGACGCTGGGAAGCCGGTCAAACAGGATCTTCACTTCCTGCAGGTTCAACAACTCGAGCGGATTCAGGACCGCCTCGCCGGCCGGCATCAGGTACAGATTCGTGCCCGCCACCTTTTTGATGACCTGGTGCAGTTCCGCCTTGCCCATCAAATAATCCGTGATGCCCGGACTGCGGTCGATCTGGAACATCGAATGCACCACCGGCCGCCGGAAGTCGAAATCCGCCAGCAACGTGAGGTTGTCGGCCAGCTGCGCCTGCGCCAGCGCCAGATTCACCGCCGTAAACGACTTGCCTTCGGCGGGAGAGGCCGAAGTGACAACCAGGTTGTGGATCGGCGTCAGCGTCTGCATGTGGTTCAGACGCGTCCGCAGCGTGCGGAACTCTTCGGCCGGGGCCTCGCTCGGCCGAGTCGCATCGAGAAGATGGGCGTCCGCCAGCGGCTGAAACGGCACCTCCTCCACCATTGCCAGCACCTCCTGCATTGAGGGACCGCCTGGCATCATGCCATTGGATCGGTAGGCCGGCTGAGACGCCGGCGGCGAAAAAGTGATCCCGGCGGCCGCCAGCCCCCGCGATCCCGTCCGCGCCGAGCCCGCTCCCCCGCCCGCCGACGGCGGCTGCAGCGTTCCGGCCGCTTCGGCCCGCCGTAATGCTTCGTGTACTTTGCTCATGTCTAGGCCCTCTAATCGATCCAGATACTCTGTTTTAACCGTTTGTCACCGAGTAGTAGGCGATCGCGCCGCCCATCACCAGCACGCCGACGACGATGGCCGTCGACCACCCTAGAAGCGCTACCCGCTTCCGCCGTTTCACCACCACATCGCCTTCCAGCAGAGGCACACAACCCAGCACCGTCAACTGCGTGTAGGCCCGAACATCTTTCAGGTTCTTCAAGGTCGTGTCCTTCATCTCGCGGACCCCGACCAGCAACAGACCCAGCAGCAGTCCGAGCGCCGCGCCCCCGGCCACGATCAGCGATCGTTTCGGCTCCGCCGGCGTCACCGGCAGCGAGGCCTGATCGAGCAGATCGAGCGTCTCTCCCTGCTTGTTCCGGATGATCGCCGTGCCACGCGCCGAATCGTCCTGTTTCATCTTCAGACTGGTATAGGTCGATTTCGCCTGCTCGTAGTCGCGCATCAACTGCGCGTAGACCTGGCTTGAAAGCGGAGCCGACGTGATGCGCGACTGATAGCCCCGCGCCTGTTGATTGGCCCGGTCGATCTCCCGCTGCAGATCACGCAACTCCACGTTCTTGGCCTCGATCAACGTCTCCAGTTGCCGCATGTTCTGCTCGATCGTCATCATTTCGCGCGTCGCCACCACCTTCCGCGGCCCTTTGCTCTTCTCCGCCGCGGCCTGCTTGCGGGCTTCTTCGTCGCGCGACTCTTTGTCCTGCCGCATCAACTCGTCCCGCTGCCGCCGCAATACACCGAGATTCGCCACCACCCGGCGGATCTCCGGGTGCGAATCCGTGTACAACTCCTTCAGGTGGGTCAACGCCGTTTCCGCCTGCGTGATCTCCCGGTTCTTATACGCCAGCTCCTCGTTCTTCGCCTGCGCCCGGACCGGATCCGCCGGCGCCACCGACGCCAGTTCCACCGCCTTCTGATACTGCTCCTTGAGCAGCCGCAGGTTCGACTCCATCAGCAGCTTGTCCTGATTGATCCGGCTGATCGACGCGTTCATCTGCCCGATTCGCTGATCGATCGAGTTCATTGCCGCGAAGTTGATCCCCTGATCGTCCGGCAGCGTACCGGCGTTCTTGATCTTGAAATCGGCTACCCGAGCTTCGATTTCGTCAAGCTTCTGCTTCGCCTTCTCCACTTCCTGCGTCAGAAACTCCGTCGTCGTCTGGCTCTGCGTCAGCGTCTCCCGCTCGTTTTCGTTGATCAGGCGGCTCACGATGTCCTGCGTCACCTTCTGCGCCAGATAGCGGTTCTCATACTGGAACGAGATCGGGAAAGCACCGATCAGCCGCCCGCCCTGCTGCAGATTCACCAACCCGATCTTGATGTCCTTCGTGCGCATCCGCTCGATGACGTCTTCCATCGGCAACCGCCGCTTGTCGCGCGGATACAGGTCGTGCGTCTGGATGATGTTCGTCAGCGTGCTCCGGCTCAAAACGCCCTGCGCAATCACGCTGATCCGCTCCGACAACAACTGGTTCAGGTTGGCCTGCACGAAACGGTCTGGAACCTGCGACGAGGTCACCCGGATGGTCGCCGTCGAAACGTACGTATCCGGCCACAGAAACGCCACCACCGTCGAGATTACGATCCCGGCCCACAGCGGGCCAAGAATCCAGGTCTTGTGCCGGCGCGCAATGTCCACAAAATCTTCAAAATCAGGCGTCCGGCGCGAAACCTCAAGACTTTCCGTTGCTTGCATCCTAAGAATTCCTGCTCTTTCGTATAATCCTTCAACTGATCGCCGCTGCCACCGCGATCCCTATTGCACTATGATGTGGTCGCCGTTCTCCACCAGGATGTTCTGCGACATGTTCTTGCCCTTGATGACTTCGTCGTAGTTGAATTTGATCCGCTGGTTCCCCCGCAAAATCACGACTTTCTTCCGGTTGGCGAACTCCTGAAAGCCCCCCGCCCCGTTGATCGCTTCCAATATCGTCGTCGGCACCACCAGCGGGAACATCCCCGTCCGCATGATCTGCCCCACCATGTAGTACTTCTTGCTTCCCACCCGCGCCAGCGAAGTGCTCACTTCCGGCTTGTTCACAAACTTCGAGTACAGTTCCACCACCTTGGCCTGCACCTGCTCCGGCGTCAGATCCGCCACCCCGATCTCCCCCGCCAGCGGCAGCGTAATCCGCCCGTCCGGACGCACCACGAACATCCCCGACAACTCGGGCTCCCGCCAGACCTTGATCGTGATCACATCCTCAGGCCCAAGCTTGTACGTCTTCGGATCCACCGGCGCCGCCGGCGTGTCCGCCGAGGGCAGCTCGGCATTCGGATTCGCCGGCTTCGGCGCCTCCGCGACCTTCTGTTGCGGCGGGTTCTGGCCCCAGGCGCCAACGCCCAAAACCATCGCCAACACCATGAAAGCAAAGATCTTTCGCGTCATGCTCTCCATTGCTTTTCCTACTCCATCGTGGCTTAGTACCGGATTGGCCCGGACCAGAAGACACTCCGGCTTTCCAATCTCTATTATCGGCCCTTTATTGTATCTCAGTAGACCCGTTGTGCATTATTTAGACAGTACAGACTATTCTTCTTCATCCGTACGGGATAACCTTCATGCCCTTCTTCCTCGCCAAAACCGACCCCGAAACCTACTCCATCGAAGACTTCATCCGCGACAAACGCACCGTCTGGGATGGCGTCACCAATGCCCTGGCCGCCCGCCACATCTCTACGATGCGCAAAGGCGACACGGTGTTTCTCTACCACTCCATGGGCGAATCCGCCGTCGTCGGCCTCGCCAAGGTCGATTCCGCCCCCCGCCTCGACCCCAACAACCCCAAATCCTGGGTCGTCGACATGAAATTCGTCGCCCGCCTCGATCCCCCCGCCTCCCTCAAGGAGATCAAGGAAACCGGCCTCTTCGCCCACTTCGACCTCGTCCGCAACTCCCGCCTCTCCACCATGCCCTGCCCCGACGACTTCGTCGACTGGATGCGCGCCCGCTACCCCAAGGCCAAAATCTAAAGCAGACCCAACCGCCGCAGGTACCGGCAAACCAGCGACACCGGCAACCCCACCACGTTCGGGTAACACCCCTCGATCCCCGTGATGAATCGCGACGCGAGCCCCTGGATCCCGTACGCCCCCGCCTTGTCCATCGGCTCGCCCGACGCCACATACGCCTCGATCTCCGCCTCCGACATCGCGCCGAACGTCACCGTCGTCACCGCCGCGTCGATCATCAACTGGTCCCGGTACCGCAGGCAGATCCCCGTCAGCACCTCGTGGCTGCGCCCCGCCAACCCCCGCAGCATCCGCGCCGCATCCGCCGCGTCCACCGGCTTGCCCAGAATCTCCCCGTCCAGCACGACCGTCGTATCCGCCGCCAGCACGCACTCCCCGTCGGCCCGCGGAACCGCCATCGCCTTCTGCGCCGCCAGCCGCCGCACGTACTGCTGCGCCTGCTCCCCCTCCCGCACCGACTCGTCGATATCGGCCACCCGCACCACGAACGGAATCCCCGCCCGCTCCAATAATTCCCGCCGCCGCGGCGACTGCGAAGCTAAAACCAGCACGTTTACTATCGTAACCCGCTTGATACAATAGACCATGCTGTCCAGGGTTTATTCGGCGATTCTGCCGCTTTGTCTCTTCTCTTTATCCGCTTTTGCCCAAGGAACCACGTCCCGCCTTCTCGGTGTCGTCAGCGACCCCTCCGGCGCCGCCGTGGCCAACGCCAACGTCACCCTCACCAACGAAGGCACCAGCGTCGCCTTCGCCGCCAGCACGAGTGCCAGCGGCGCCTACCTGTTCGATTCCATCCAGCCAGGCGTCTATACCCTCTCCGTCGAGGCTTCCGGCTTCCGTAAATTCTCCGCCAAGGGCAATCGCGTCACCATCGGCCAACCCACCACCATCAATCCCACCCTCCAGGTCGGTACCGTCACCGAGGTCGTCGAAGTCTCCGGCGCCGCCGAAGTCGTCCAGACCGCCACCTCCGGCAACCACGGCCAGCTCCTCGAAGAAAAGACCATCAAGGACCTCCCCATCGTCGGCACCCGCGGCCGCAACCCCCTCCAACTCCTCGAAATCCAGCCCGGCGTCTCCTCCGGCGCCAACACCGGCGGCGGCGTCCACATTCACGGCGCCCGCGACCGCGCCTGGAACTTCACTCTCGACGGCATCGACGTCAACGAGTCCTCCGCCGGCGGGTCCAACTTCACCCCCCTCCGCCCCAACCCCGACATGCTCGCCGAGTTCCGCGTGCTCACCGGCAACTTCACCGCCGACTCCGGCCGCAACTCCGGCGGCCAGGTCGCCATGGTCACCAAGTCCGGCACCAATGACCTCCACGGCTCCGGCTTCTGGCTCTACCGCACGCCCCGATTCAACGCCAACGAATGGCAGAACAACCTGAACAACGTCGGCAAGCGCCAGTTCGTCCAGCACATCTTCGGCGGTTCGCTCGGCGGCCCCATCGTCAAGAACAAGACCTTCTTCTTCGCCAACGGCCAGGGCCTCAAAGCCCTCGAAACCGACATCGTCACCCGCACGGTCTACACCGCCTCCGCCCGCCAGGGTCTCTTCCGCTTCATGAACAACGGGCGGAACCTCCCCGCCGGCGTCGCCAACGCCAGCGTCGACTTCTCCGGCAACCCCACCAATCCCGGCGCCATCACCAACTACAATCTCTTCACCTCCGACCCCGCCCGTGCCGGCCAGGACCGCTCCATCGCCGCCCTCATCGCCGCCACGCCGCTCCCCAACCGCTTCGATTTCGGCGACGGCCTCAACACCGCCGGCTTCAACTTCACCGCCGCCCAGTTCGAACGCCAGCACGACATCGTCGCCAAAGTCGACCACATCTTCGACAACCAGAACACCATCTACCTCCGCTACGCCTTCGGCCAGCAGGACACCAACTGCGATCGCGGCAACGGCGGCCAGCCCCTCTTCCCCGGCGCCACCTGCCTCGTCAACACCGCCCGCAGCCCCCGCAACCTCGCCGTCAACTGGCGCACCAACCCTTCGCCCACCGTCACGAACGAATTCGTGATCGGCTACAACAGCTTCGGCTTTATCTTCGATCAGCCGCTCGCCTCGCTGACGGAATACTCGCTCACCGGCGCGCCGGTCACGGTCCTCACGGACCGCTCCTTCGGCAATAACCGCACCGTCCGCACCGCCCAGATCGTCGACAACTTCTCCTGGATCAAGGGCAACCACTCGCTGAAGTTCGGCGTCAACGTCCGCCTCCAGCGCCAGACCGACGACCGCGGCTCCGTCGGTGGCCTCAACGCCAACCCCTCGGTGAACTTCTCCACCGCCATCAACCCGGTCGACCCGGCCGCCTTCGGCATCCCCGCCAGCGTCAACACCGCCTTCGACCGCCCGGCCCTGCAGTCCCACATCAACTTCATGCTCGGCCGCGTCGGCCAGCGCTCGGTCGGCTTCGTCTCCGACGGCAACAAGTTCGTCCCCGGCCGTTTCGCCTTCGTCACCGACTACCCCGAATACGACCTCTACGTCCAGGACACCTGGAAAGTGCGGAAGAACCTCACCATCGACCTCGGCCTGCGCTGGGAAGCCAAGCTCGCCGCCTCCAATCCCGACGACCGCATCCGCCGCCCCGATCAGCCGCTGGTCGCCGGCGCCGCCCCCACCACGACCGCCAAGTGGGTCAACGGCAAGCTCTATGACTCGGACCTGAACAACTTCGGCCCCTCCATCGGCTTCGCCTGGGATCCGTTCGGCACCGGCAAGACCTCCATCCGGTCCAACTTCCGGACGGCCTTCGACCGCATCCCCACGTTCCTGTTCGCCTCCACCATCTTCCCCAACATGCCAGGAGAAACCATCGGCATCGCGGACCAGACCTATGGCCAGGCTGGCGGCCGGCTCGCCGGGCTCCAGGCCATCGCCCCGCCCTCGGTCACTCCGTCGTCGCTCGCCCAGCCCCCGGCCTTCTCCAATAACGGCATCACGGTGGTCGATCCCAACTTCCGTTCCGCCGTCACCAACCAGTGGTCGCTCTCCATTCAGCGCGAAGTCATGAAGAACACGGTCGTCGAGGTTTCCTACTTCGGCCGCCGCGGCTACGGCCTCATGGGCGCCTATGGCGCCAACCAGGCCGACATCTATCGCAACGGCTTCGTCCAGGGCTTCAACGAAGTGAAGGCGGGCGGCGAATCCGCCCTCTTCAACCGCGTCCTCGCCGCCGACACCCGCATCAACGCCGGCGAAACGGCCTCCCGCATGATCCGCCGCCTGTTCATCAACGACCTCAACACCAACAACGTCGGCGGCCTCGCCGCCAACTTCGCCGCCCGCCTCCAGAACGGCCGCTCGGTCACCGATCTCTCCGGCGCCGGGCCCTACTTCTTCTGGCCCTTCCCGCAGTTCTCCACCGTCAACACCATCGACTCGAACGATTTCTCCACCTACAACGGCCTCGAATTCCTCGTCGAACGCCGCTTCTCCTCGAACCTCTTCGTGAACGTCAACTACACCTTCTCGAAGTCGCTCGATACCCGTTCGTTCGACCCGGCCTTCACCGTCGTCTCCGGCGGCGCCAACCAGAGCGCCTCCTCCACGCCGTTCGACATCAACAACCGCAAGCTGAACTACGCCCGCTCCGACTTCGACCGCACCCACGCCCTCAAGGCCACCTTCAGCTACGACCTTCCCTTCGGCAAGGGCCAGCGCTTCGGCTCCAACACCGGCGCCATCGTCAACCACCTCATCGGCGGTTGGCGCGCCGCCGGCATCTTCACCCTCACCTCCGGCCGCCCCTTCACGGTCTACTCCGGCGTCTCCACGGCGTCGAACATCGTGAACTCGCTCGCCGATTGCAACGGCTGCACCCGCAAGGACGGCGCCGCCCTCACGGACCCGGCTTCCGGCTTCGTCTTCTACTTCGATCAGGCCCAGCGGAACAAGTTCTCCATCCCCGCCCCGGGCTCCATCGGCAACACCGCCCGCAACTTCTTCGAAAGCTCCCGTTTCGTGAACTTCGACGCGTCGTTCGCCAAGCACGTAAAGATGACCGAGAAGTACAACATGGAAATCCGCGCCGACGTGACCAACCTCACCAACACGCCGACGTTCGGGTTCCCCACCACGACGTTCACCGCCGCCACCTTCGGCCGCATCCGCGACACCGTGCTGAGCTCTTCCCGCAAGATCCAGCTCGGCGCCCGCTTCTACTTCTAAACCGGCGGTACCCGCCCCAAAGGCCCGTCCTCCCCCACCGGGGCGGACGGGCCTTTTGTTTTCTTCCCGGGTTTGATTGGATAGGGAAGTGACAGTCCGCACCCTTTCCCTTTTGCTCGCGGCGGCGCTCCCCGCCCTGCCCCAGACCGGCAAGTACGGAGCCTACACCGGAACGGTAAAAGTGTCCGGCACGGAGACGGCCGGCGTTCGCAAGAACGTCCGCTATGCCGCCAATA
Organism: uncultured Solibacteraceae bacterium; assembly: GCA_964393235.1. Classification (GTDB taxonomy): domain Bacteria; phylum Acidobacteriota; class Terriglobia; order Bryobacterales; family Bryobacteraceae. The sequence continues at coordinate 15,023 of CAYMTH010000012.1, forward strand.
TCCAGATCACCATCCCGATCGACGACAGCAGCACCTCCAGCGCGATTCTCGAGATCGGCGACGTCGACAAGCCCAGCGCAAAGGTGAATGTCACCCGGTACGATCTCGATGGTCGCAACAACGAGCCGGATTCCGACGGCAAGATCACGTCCTGGAAATGCACCCTCGCCGGACCGGTCACCGTCCCGGCCATCGCGCAAGGCGTGCTCAACGTGAACTACAGCGGCAAAACCCACTCCGGCTACATCTCGACCGTTACCACGGAACCGGTTCCGATGAACTGCGTCAACTCCCGCAGTGGTCCCTACAAGCACGCCGAGCCGCTGAACTTCTTCTTCGGCACCAACGAACCCGATGTCGTGCCGTACACCGAACTCCCCTTCGCCGACGCCGCGCGCCTCACCGCCAAATTCACGCTGGTCCCCAAAAGCGCCATGAAGGGCAAATTCGGACCGCAAACGCAGGAGTGGGAGTTCATCCGCAAGAAGTAGCTCCCAAAACCGCTCCCGCACTACGCTATACTTCCTTCCCATAACCGCCGCCGGCCACGCGACCGGCGTCGTTCCTCGTCCCCGCTGATCCAACAACCTTTTCGACCTTGGAGGAAGTGGTATGCGTCTTGCTCTTCTCGCCGCGCTCATCGGCGCCGCGTTTTCTTCGCTCGCGATGGCCCAGGAGGTCACCGCCGGTATCTACGGAGTCGTGCAGGACTCCAGTTCCGCCGTCATCCCCGGCGCCACCATCCGCGTCACCAATACCGGCACCGGCCTCACCCGCCAGACCACCACCGATGAGTCCGGCAACTACTCGCTGCCACTGCTGCCCATCGGAACCTACTCTGTCACCGCCGAAGCCAACGGCTTCAAGAAATCCGTCGTCAACGACGTCCTCCTCCGCGTCAACGACAACCGCCGCATCGTCTTCTCCATGGAGGTCGGCCAGATCGCCGACCAGGTCACCGTCGAGGCCGCCGCCGTCACGGTCAATACCTCCTCCGGCGCCACCTCCCAGCTCCTCGACGGCAAGGACATGGTCCAGCTCCCCTCCCGCGGCCGCAACGTCCTCCCCTTCGCCCTCCTCATGCCCGGCGTCGTCTCCACCACCCCCTACGACCGCCGCGCCAACAACTCCGCCGTCAACGGAATCCGCCCCACCCACAACGCCTGGCTCCTCGACGGCGGCTACAACGTCGACACCGGCGGCAACTGGAGCACCCCCCTCGCCCCCAATATCGAAAGCGTCGCCGAGTTCCGCGCCATTCGCGGCAACTACTCCGCCGAGTTCGGCGTCGGCGGCGGCTCCCAGTTCAACGTCATCACCAAAGGCGGCACCAACGACATCCACGGCTCCGCCTACTACTTCCACCGCAACGACAAATTCAACGCCCGCAACTACTTCCTCCCCACCCGCCCGCCCTTCCGCGGCAACGACTACGGCTTCACCATCGGCGGCCCCGTCGTCATCCCCAAAGTCTACGACGGCCGCAACAAGACCTTCTTCTTCGCCCTCATGGGCTGGATCAAGGAACGCCAGCGCCAGGAGTTCTTCGGCATCGTCCCCACAGAGGCCGCCAAGGGCGGCAACTTCTCCGCCACCGGCCGCACCATCTTCGACCCCGTCACCGGCCAACCCTTCCCCGGCAACATCATCCCCGCCAACCGCATCGACGCCAACGCCCGCGGCTACGCCCGCATGTACCCGGCCTCGAACTTCTCTGACTCCGCCGGCCGCAACTGGTTCTCCCTCCAAAGCCGTCAGGACGACACCGACGAACAGAACTACCGCATCGACCACAACTTCACCTCCAACCACCGCGTCATGTGGCGCTACACCCCCGAGTTCCGCCTCAACAACTTCGCCACCTCCTCGGGCTTCGAATTCCTCCGCCAGCAGAACGAAACGCCCGCCCGCAACATGACCGTCAACTACAACGCCACCTTCAAGCCCAACCTCATCATGGACTTCAACTGGGTGCGTTCCCACAACCGCATCAAACAGTTCCCGCCCGACCTGAGCGGCGCCACCTGGGGCATCAATATCCCCCAACTCTTCGCCGACAACGAAAACACCTACCCCCTCGCCAGCCTCAACCTCTCCAAGGTCCCCGACCGCGTGCCCACCATCTCGCTCACCGGCTACGCCGCCGTCGCTCCCGGCGCCCCCTGGAGCAACTACCAGACCATCTACGAGTTCCGCGATACCTTCACCTGGATCCGCGGCGCCCACACCATCAAGACCGGCTTCAACTACTCCTACGAGATCAAGTTCGAACCCACCAACACCAACGTCTTCGGCGCCTTCAGCTTCGACGGCCGCTTCACCCGCCAGCCCGGCGCCGCCTCCGGTGGCGACGCCTTCGCCGACCTCCTCCTCGGCCGCGCCGCCAACTACAACGAAACCGACACCGTCGCCTTCAACGACAACCGCCGCAATTCGTTTGAAACCTTCATCGACGACTCCTGGAAAGCGTCCCGCAAGCTGACCCTCAACTTCGGCCTCCGCTACTCCTACTTCCCCCCCGCCCACGAACCCGACGACCGCTTCCGCGTCTTCGTCCCCAGCGCCTACAACCCCGCCCAGGCCGTTACCGTCAACGCCGCCGGCCAGGTCGTCCGCGGCTCCGGCAACCGCTTCAACGGGCTCGTCAACCCCACCTCTTACTGGCGCTCCTCGAAGAAAAACTTCGCCCCCCGCTTCAGCTTCGCCTACGACCTGTTCGGCAACGGCCGCACCGCCATCCGCGGCGGCTACGGCCTCTTCTTCTCCCGTGAGATCCTCGGCGCGTTCATCCTCATGTCCGGTAACCCGCCCTTCTCCGAACTCCTCACCATCGATAACACCCTGCTCTCCAACCCCGGCGGCGGCACCGCCCGCAACTTCGACCTCCCCATCACCCTCGGCTCCATCGACACCAACCAGCTCACGCCCAACACCCAGCAGTGGAACCTCAATATCCAGCACGGCATCGGGCAGCACATGGTGCTCGAAATCGGCTACACCGGCACCCGCGGCGTGCACTTCATGCGCACGCAGGACATCAACCAGCCGCTGCCCAATCCCCTCATCGCCCAGGGCCGCCTCAACGCCAACACCGTCCGCCCCTACCTCGGCTGGGGCACCATCAACCACCGCGAGCAGAGCTACGCCTCCAACTACCACGGCCTCCAGCTCGGCCTGAACCGCAACTTCGCCAAAGGCCTCATGTTCCAGACCGCCTACACCTGGTCCAAGGCCATCGATAACGCCGATTACACCGGCGGCATCTACGGCTTCTACCCCAACACCCGCGATGCCTCCGGCGAACGCGCCCGCGCCTCCTTCGACGCGAACCACAACTTCATCGGCAGCCTCGTCTGGGACATCCCCTTCCTCCGCGGCCGCAACGACCTCCTCGGCCGCACCCTCGGCGGCTGGCAGGTCTCGACCATCTACACCGTCCGCACCGGCCTCCCCATCAGCCCCGAACTCGGCCGCGACAACGCCGGCGTCGGCTCCGCCACGCGCCAGCGTCCCTTCGCTTCCGGCTCGCCGTTCCTCGGCCGCGGCCAGCGGACCGTCACCCAGTGGTTCAACCAGGCCGTCTATTCCGAACCCACCCTCGGCACCTTCTCGCCCGTCGCCCGCAACATCCTCTCCGGGCCTGGCTGGAACCAGTTCGACATGACCTTCATGAAGTACTTCAAGCTCACGGAAAAGGCCCGTTTCGAACTCCGCGCCGAGGCCTACAACTTCTTCAACCACACCCAGTTCGCCGGCGTCGGCTCCGTCTTCACCACCCCCTCCACCTTCGGGCGCGTGACTTCGGCCCGCGACCCGCGTAGCATGATGCTCGGTGCGCGCCTGCAGTTCTAATCCCGCCTGGTTCGGGGCGGCGGCGATTCTCCTCGCCGCCGCCCCGGCCCTCGCGTCCCCCGAGTCCTGCCGCCCCTGCCACGGCGGCATCGTCGAAGCCTTTGAACAAACCGGCATGGGCCGTTCCATCCAGAACCCGCCCGCCCCGCCGGCCGCATCGTTCTACCACCGCCTCTCCAACCGGCACTACACCGTCGCCGCCGGCCGCATCCGCCGCCACCAGCTCGACGCCCAGGGCCGCCAGATCCAGATCGTCGAAAAGTCCATCGACCTCGCCATCGGCTCCGGCAACCACGCCGTCACCTTCCTCCACCGCGCCCCGTCCGGCAGTCTCATCGAGCTGCCGCTCTCCTGGTACGCCGAGCGCAACGGCTACGCCATGTCCCCCGGCTTCGACCGCCCCGACCATCCCGACATGCGCCGCCAGGTCTCCGGCGCCTGCCTGTTCTGCCACGCCGCCTACCCGGACTCCCCCGCCGCCGCCCCGCGCAGTATCGACTGTGCCCGCTGCCACGGCGACGTCCGCGCCCACCTGCAGAAATCGGAGCGCGGGACCATCCTCAACCCTGCCCGCCTCGACAACGCGCGCCAGCTCGACATCTGCCTCCAATGCCATCTCCAGACCGAATCGAGCGGCATCCCGGACGCCTTCCGCCAGCCCGGCCGGGCTGTCTTTTCCTTTCAGCCCGGCGAGCCCCTCGCGAAGTACAAGATGGTGTTCGACCGTGCCGACCCGCCCGGCCCGCGCTTCGAAGTCAACCACGCCGGCTACCGGCTGCTCCAGTCGGTGTGTTTCCAGAAATCGGCCGGCGCCATGACCTGCACCACCTGTCATGACCCGCATTCGGCGCAGGTCCGCAACGCCTGCGCCGGCTGTCACAAAACGGAGCACGCCCGCCGGCCGGAGGCCGATTGCGCCGGCTGCCACATGCCGAAGCGCCGTCCCTCGGACGCCATCCACGTCACCGTGACGGATCACTGGATCCAGCGCAAGCCGCAATTCCAAAACCCGGAGAAAGAAAACCACACCCCCTACACCGGCAAAGTGGTGCCCTTCTACACGCCCGCCGACGAACTGACGTTGGCGATCGCGAACATCGGCCCGTTGACGCCGGAGGTGCCGGAGCTCTACCGCCGCCATCTCCGCCGCGACCCGAAGGACGTGGCGACGATGGCCGCGCTCGGCAACGCGCTCTTCCGTCTCGGCCGCCGCGACGAAGCCGTGCCCGTGCTCGAAAAGGCGCTCACACTCGAACCGGCCCACCCCGGCGCGCTCAACACACTGGCGGTCGCCAGGGCTTCGAACGGCGAGTATGACGCCGCCCTGACCCTGCTCGACCGCGCCCGCCGCGCCCATCCCGACCACTCGCTCACCTGGTTCAACCTCGGCGTCACCTATGCCGCCAAAGGCGACCGCGCCGCCGCCGGATCGGCGCTCCGCGAAGCCATCCGCCTGCAGCCCGACTTCTCCGAAGCCCGCGCGCGCCTCGCCGCCCTCGAATCGGCCCCGGCCCGTCAACCCGGAAAAACGCCCGCCCCAAACTGAACCAAACCTGCTTCCAACCCGTATACTGAGGAAACTTCCTATGGAACTTCGTATCGAAGGCCTATCCAAAACCTATTCCAACGGCGTCCGCGCGCTCGACAACGTCAGCCTCACCATCCCCCAGGGCATGTACGGCCTCCTCGGCCAGAACGGCGCCGGCAAGTCCACCCTCATGCGGACCCTCGCCACCCTCCAGGACGCCGATAGCGGCTCCGCCCGCCTCGGCGACATCGACCTGCTCGCCGACAAGGACAAGGTCCGCGCCATCCTCGGCTACCTCCCCCAGGACTTCGGCGTCTACCCCCGCGTCACCGCCCTCGAAATGCTCGACTACCTCGCCGTCCTCAAAGGCATCACCAACGCCCGCCAGCGCAAGGACGCCGTCGACGCCATGCTCCACAAGGTCAACCTCTGGGACCACCGCAAAAAGGCCCTCGCCAGCTACTCCGGCGGCATGCGCCAGCGCTTCGGCATCGCCCAGGCCCTCATTGGCAACCCCCGCCTGCTCATCGTCGACGAACCCACCGCCGGCCTCGACCCCGGCGAACGCAATCGTTTCTATAACCTCCTCGCCGAAGTCGGCGAAAGCGTCGTCGTCATCCTCTCCACCCACATCGTCGAGGACGTCCTTGAACTCTGCAGCCGCATGGCCATCATCCACAAAGGCCAGGTCCTCTACGAGGGCAATCCCGAGGCCGCCGTCCGCGATCTCGACGGCCGCATCTTCGAACGCCGCATCGCCAAGGGCGAACTCCCCGAATACGAAGCCCGCTACCAGGTCATCTCCAACAAAATGGTCGCCGGCCGCCCCCTCATTCACGTCCACTCCGCCGAACCCCTCGCCGATGGCTTCGTCCCCGCCCAGCCCAGCCTCGAAGACGTCTTCTTCGCCACCATCGGGGGACTCCGCTAGTGTTTGCCCACGTCTTCCGCTTCGAACTCCGCTACTGGCTCCGGGGCTTCATGGTCTGGATCTTTTTCCTCATCATCGGAGCCATCGTCCTCGGCGCCTCCAGCTCTTCCAAAATCTCCATCGGCACCGGCCTCGCCGCCGAAAGCGTCTTCAAGAACTCCGCCTACTCGGTGCAAATCTACTACGCCATCCTCGGCATCTTCACCATGCTGATGACCACCGCGTTCGTCAACTCCGCCGCCGCCCGCGACTTCCAGCACGGCTTCAGCGGCCTCCTCTTCTCCACCTCCATCTCCAAATCCGCCTTCCTCTTCGGCCGCTTCTTCTCCTCCTCCCTCGTCGCCATCATCCCCATGCTCGGCATCTCCGCCGGCGTCCTGCTCGCCCCCCTCATGCCCTGGGCCGACCCCGTCCGCTTCGGCCCCGTCATCTGGGCCGCCCACACCAAAGGCATTTTCTACTTCGCCCTCCCCAACACCCTCTTCGTCGCCGCCGTCGTCTTCTGTATCGCCGCCCTCACCCGCAGCACCATCACCAGCTTCCTCGGCACCCTCGTCCTCCTGGTCGGCTACATCGTCAGCGACACCCTCGCCGGCGATCTCGACAACGAGAAAACCGCCATCCTCCTCGACCCCCTCGGCATCCGCGCCTACTCCATCGTCAGCAAATACTGGACCGCCGCCGAACGCAACGCCGCCACCATCCCCCTCGAAGGCTGGTTCCTGGCCAACCGCCTCCTCTGGCTCTCCGTCGGCGCCGCCCTCTTCGCCTTCACCTCCTGGCGCTTCTCCTTCGCCGAACGCGCCGGCAAAATCACCACCCGCCCCGAAACGGCCGCCGCCCCCGCCGCGCCCCTCCCCGCCGCCCTCCCCAACATCGACATCGCCCCGCCCGGCGCCGCCCGCTGGACCCGCTTCTGGTCGCTGTTCCGCTTCGAGTCCCGCGCCATCCTCCGCAGCACCGCCTTCCTCGTCCTGCTCGCCGCCGCCCTGCTCAACACCGTCCCCAGCATCATCTTCAGCGCCTCCGCCTCCTACGGCAACACCTCCCATCCCGTCACGTACCGGATCGTCGAAATCGTCCAGGGTTCCATGTACCTGTTCACCATTTCGATGATCACGTTCTACGCCGGCTCCCTCGTCTGGCGGGAACGCGATGCCCGCATGGATGAGGTCGAAGACGCTACGCCCGGCCTCCCGTGGCTCCGCTACGCCGCCAAACTCTCCGCGCTGCTCTCCGTCATGGCCATCCTCCAGTCCCTCGCCATGCTCACCGGCATCGCCGTGCAGACCTACCAGGGCTACTACCGCTACCAGACCGGCCTCTACCTCTCTGAACTCTTCGTCTACGACTTCTCCACCTTCGTCTTCCTCGCCGTCTTCGCCTTCTGCGTCCACGTCCTGTCGCCCAACAAGTACCTCGGCTACTTCGCCTTCGTCGTCTTCCTCGCCGTCAACGCCTTCGTCTGGGACGCCGTCGGCGTCTCCACTCGCCT
>CAYMTH010000013.1:0-2689 GCA_964393235.1 uncultured Solibacteraceae bacterium
GGCGCAAGCGTTAGTCCTGCTTGAGCGGGGTCACCGGGTCAATGAACGGCCAGACGAAGGCGCCGAGGAGGTAGACGCCGGCCATGACGGTGAGGACCTGATTCCAGTCGTTATTGGTGTAGAGCAGGATGTAGGGGGCGATCATCGGAGCGGCGAGGCCGGCGAAGTTGCCCATCATATTCATGGAGCCGGAGAGGGTGCCGGCGAACTTGCCGCCGACGTCCATGCAGGCGCCCCAGGCGTTGGGCATGACGAGGTCGTTGCAGAAGCTGGCGAGGCCCATGACGAGCATGGCGAGGAAGGGCGTGCTCATCTGGGTGGTGGTGAACATCAGCACGGCCGCGCCGGCGAAGCCGGTGGTGGCGACGATGCGGCGGGCGCGGCCTGTGCTGCCGATGCGGGCGGCAAGGCGGGGCGAGAAGAAGCCGGAGACGATGGCGCCGATGCCGCCGAAGAAGAGCGGGAAGATCTGGAGGTTGGCGGCTTCCGGGCCGGTGAGCTTCCAGTGTTCCTGCAGGTAGGTGGGCAGCCAGGTGATGAAGAAGTACCAGGGATAGGAGAGCAGGAAGTATTGCAGCCAGAGGCCCCAGACGCTGCCGCGGCCGATCAGCTTGCCCCAGGGGACGTCGCCGTGGCTTTCGGCCTTCTGCGCGGAGGCCTGGATGATGGCGAGTTCGGCCTGGTTGACCGAGGGGTGATCGGCGGGGTTATCGCGGTACCACTTGTAGAAGAAGACGGCCCAGACGACGCCGATGGCGCCGAAGACGGCGAAGGCGTTGCGCCAGTCCATCAGCTTGAAGACGGCGATGACGAGGGGACCGGTGAAGGCGCCGCCCCAGCGGGCGGCGAGCCAGGTGATGCCCTGCGCGCGGACCTGTTCGGCCTTGGGCAGCCAGGTGGTGTAGCTCTTGGTGAGGTTGGGGAAGCAGCCGGCTTCGCCCGCGCCGAACAGGAAGCGGGTGACCCACATCGACCAGAAGTTCCACATCCAGCCGGTGGCGACGGTGAAGAAGCTCCACCAGACGACGATGCGCATCAGCACCTTGCGGGCGCCCATCCAATCGCCCATCCAGCCACCGGGGATTTCGAACAGGGCGTAGGCGAGGCCGAAGGCGCCGAAGATGTAGCCCATTTCGGTCTTGGAGAAATTGAGGTCCTTGGAAATGAACGGCGCGGCGGTGGAGATGGCCACGCGGTCGATGTAGGAGAGGATCGCCAGAGTAACGGCGAAGACGATGACGAGATGGCGTGACTTGGTCGGCTGCATGGCTCGACTCCCTTATGAATTCCCTTGCGGGGTAAGTTCTCGCTCCAACCAGTCGAGGTAGGCCTCCGAGCCGTCGACCACGGGGATGGCGATGGCTTCGGGGACCTCGTAGGAATGCATGGCCGCGAGGCGTTCGTTGAGACGGGCGACGAGGTCGCGGCGGCTCTTGACGATGAGAAGCACTTCGGCATCCTCCTGGACGGCGCCTTGCCAGCGGTAGACACTTGAAACGCCGCTGACGATGTTGACACAGGCCGCCAACCGTTCCTCCACCAGACCCCGGGCAATGCGGTCGGCCTCCTCGCGCGAGGAGCATGTGGAGAGAACAATTACTTTATCTGTCATGAGGACTTGGAATTTGGAGCAAAAGCAGATTATAAACAAAGGTGAGGCAAAGTGTTGGCGCACGAGGACAAAAAGGTGAAATGGAAGCGGGTGACGGCCATTCTTGGCACGACCGCGCTGTCGATTTACACCATCGTGACTTTGCAGGGGCCGCACGGCATCGGCGCGCTCCGGGCCAAACTGGCGAAGATCCAGGAGCTGCACGAGCAGCAGGGGAACTTGAGCAAGGCGATCGAGGAGAAGAAGAAACGCGTCGAATCGCTTGAGAAAGGCCTCGATATTGAAATCGAGATGCGCCGGTTCGGGCGGACTCTGCCGGGTGAGGTGGAGTACAAGGTGACGGAGCCGAAGGTGGACGAGCCGGTCGAGGACGCCACCGAAGGGAAGAAGGCGAACTAAGTTCGCTTAGCGGTCCGGGCGGACGGCGACGCCGGCCGGGACCCACTCGCAATACTCTTTCGCGCCGGAGCGGCAGCCGCCGGCGGGATCGGCCTGCACGCGTTCGGTGAGCGCGATGAGCCGCTTTGCGTCGGCGGCGGCGAGGATGGCCATGTTGTGGTCGGCGGCGCTGACGCGGAGCGTGTAGAGCAGGCGGACGTAGCGCATCTTCGCGGGGACGTTGAGGCGCGGGGCGATGGACCTCGTTTGCGGCGTTACGACGCCGCCCTTGCTGACGCTGACCTCGAGCAGGCGGACGCGGGAGCGCTCGTCGAACTGATAGACGGCGGTCTCGTAGCCTTGAAAATCGTCGTCCGTTTTCATCGTCACGTTGAGGCTGCCGCCGGGCCCGGCCTCCACTTTCGATTCCGCCGAGCGGACCAGGAAGCCGCCGGACTTGAGGATCGGCGTGACGACGGTGACGCGCTGGCCGGGTTTGAGATCGGTGTAGGGCGCGCGGGCGGGCGCGGGGGGCAGGGGCGCGTGGCGGGCGCAGCCGGCGAGGAGGACGAGGGCCGCGAGGACGAGCTTCATGCGGTGAGGAGGCGCCAGGCGTGGTTATAGAGCTTGTCGGCGGCCTCTTCGGTTTTGGCTTCGACGAAGACGCGCAGGATGGGCTCGGTGTTGGAGGCGCGGACG
>CAYMTH010000013.1:2699-22334 GCA_964393235.1 uncultured Solibacteraceae bacterium
GGCTTCGGGGAAGCCTTCTTCGAGGGCCTGCATGAGGCCGCCGAGACGGCCGTGTTCGAAGGCCACCTTGCCGGACTTGCGGACGTAGCGCGGGAGGCCGGCGACGAGTTGGGAGACGGTCTGGCCGGTCTCGGCCATGAGGTCGAGGAGGAAGGCCATGGCGGTGTAGGAGTCGCGGCAGAGCTGGACGGCGGGGAAGATGACGCCGCCGGCGGAGCCTTCGCCGCCGATGGCGGCTTTGACGGCCTGCATGGTTTCGACGACGTTCGCTTCGCCGACGGGTGTGCGGTAGACCTTGCGGCCGCTGGCGAGGGCGATGTCGTCGATGACCATCGAGGTGGTGAGATTCACGACGACGTCGCCGGGCACGACGGCGAGGGCGCGGAGGACGGCGAGGGCGAGGACATCGTCGTTGTCGAGGACGACGCCGTTTTCGTCGACGATGGCGAGGCGGTCGGCGTCGGGGTCCTGCGCGAAGCCGACTTCGGCGCCGGTTTTGCGGACGAGTTCGGCGAGGTCGCCGAGGGTGTCGGGGCGGGGCTCGGCGATGCGGGGGAAGACCTGGGTGGGGTCGATGGCGATGGCGTCGAGGCGGCAGTTGAGACGGTCCGTGAGGAAGCCGGGGGTCATGACGGAGCCGGCGCCGTTGACGGCGTCGAGGGCGACGCGGAACTTGCGGCGGCGGATGCGGTCGACGTCGACCTTGGCGAGGACGCGGTCGATGTGGACGGCCTGGGCGGCGCCGGTGTCTTTGGTGACGTAGCCGATTTCGGCGTTGGTGGCCTGGGCGAAGTCGCTCTGGTGGTAGAGGTCGATGAGCTCGTTGCGTTCGTAGTGGTTGAAGAACTGGCCCTGCTTGTTGAAGAGCTTGAGGGCGTTGTACTCGGGCGGGTTGTGGGAGGCGGTGAGGCCGATGCCGCCGCGGGCGCGGAGGTGTTCGACGTAGATCTGGATGGTGGGGGTGGGGAGGATTCCGACGTCGACGACGTCGCAGCCGGCGGCGAGCAGGCCACACTGAACGGCGTGCTGGAGCATGGGGCCGGAGAGGCGCGTGTCGCGGCCGACGACGACGCGGCCGCGGCCGACGTAGGTGCCGAAGGCCTGGGCGAAGTGGAGCACAAGGGCGGGCGTGAGGAACTCCGGGACGACGCCGCGGACGCCGGATACGCTGATGCGGAGGAGGTGTTCGCGGGGCATTAGCTGTGGCTCCTTACCTTGTCCATCAGGGTTTCGAAGAGCTCCTGGGGCGGGTCGCCGCGCTGTTCGCAGATGACGCGGATGATGGGTTCGGTGTGGGAGACGCGAACGTGGAACCAGCGGTCGGGCCAGGAGACGCGGAGGCCGTCGGAGCGGTCGGCGCGGCCGTCGGGGAAGGAGGCGGCGATGTCGAGAAGAAGCTCGGGGACGCGCAGGGTTTCGAGGCGCACTTCGCCTTTGAGGATCGAGTAACGCGGGTAGCCGGCGAGCAGGCCGGAGAGGGAGCTGGCGCGTTCCTTCATCATCGTGAGGACGGCGAACATGGAGGCGATGCCGTCGTAGATGAAGCGGAACTGCGGCATCATGACGGCGCCGGTGCCTTCGCCGGCGGCGGCGATCTGTTCGGGGCGGTAGGCGGCGAGGGCGTCCATGGCGGCCTGGCGGCCGACGGGGACGCGGACGACGCGGCCGCCGTGGCGGGCGGCGACGTCTTCGAGCAGGGCGGAGCTGGAGAGGTTCGTGATGACGATTTTGCCAGGGCCGCGGGTGAGCTGGTGGTCGGCGAGGAGGGGGAGCATCAGCTCTTCGGAGACGCCGCGGCCCTGTTCGTCGGCCATGGCGACGCGGTCGGAATCGACGTCGAAGAGGAAGCCGGCGTGGGCGTTGAGCGGCTTCATGAGCGGCCCGAGCTGAAGCTCGACCATGCGGGCGGAGGTGGTGGGCTCGTGGGCGAACTGGACGCCTTCGACACGTTCGTTGATGAGGACGAGATCGAGTCCGAAGCGTTCGACCATGCGGCGGAGGATGAGCGCGGAGGTGCCGTTGCAGCAGTCGACGACGACGCGGAAGGGGCGGAGACTGTCAAAGTCGAAGACGGCGGCGAGGTCGTCGATGTAGCGATCGATGGCGTTGTCGTCGGCGCGGAGGGCGCCGAGCTTGTCCCAGCCGACGAAGCGGAATTTGCGGAGGTGGTAGATGTCGAGCAGTTCGCCGGCTTCGGCGGTGGAGAGGTAGGTGCCGCGGGGGCCGAGGAAGCGGAGGGCGTTCCACTCGGCGGGGTTGTGGCTGGCGCTGATGGCGATGCCGCCGGCGGCGTCGAGGCGCTGCAGGGCGTGCTGGACGACGGGCGTGGAGACGATGCCGAGATCGACGACGTCGTGGCCGCAGGCGGTGAGGCCGCTGACGACGCCTTCCCAGGCCATGCGGCCGGAGGCGCGCGGGTCGCGGCCGACGACGACGGGGCCGCCGGGTTCGAGGAACGTTCCGAAGGCGGCCGCGAAATCGAGGATGTGACCGGCGGTCAGACCCCGTCCCACGATGCCGCGCAGGCCGACGTGGGAGATGCGAAGGCCGCTGTCGCCTCTCATTTTCCTACCAGTTTCAGCCGGCCGAAGGATTCAGGGACGTGATAGTTGCGGGCGCCGGTCGGCTGCCAGGCCAGCATGCGGTAGCCGTTCGGTTTCTTGCCCTGGATGCGGTAGAAATTGATGCGCATCTCGGCGCCGGACTTGGCGACAGCGCCGTTGATGGATTCGATGGGGATCTGGAATTCGCCGTACCAGATCTTCTTTTCCTTGTCGATGCGGGCCTTCACTTTGTAGCCGGAGTTCCAGAGCATGCCGCCCTGGGGGAGGGGGTTCTTGCGGTCGATATCGAGGTCGACCCACTCGCCCTGCGGGGACACCTGGTATTCGCGGTAGTGCCAGATCTTATCCATTTCGGCGCCGACGAAAACCTCGGCGACGTCCCATTCCCAGAGGCGCCATGTGTCCTTGGTGATGTCGGGATCGGGCTTCAGGTTGAGCTCTTCGTAGGGGCAGGTGAAGAGGACGTAGAGATTCTTGTCGGTCCAAAGGGAGCGGACTTCGCTGCGGTGGTTGGGAACGGGGTCGCCGAGGGGACCGTTCTCGATGATGGCGGGGGTGACGCCCTTCCAGTGCTTCGCCTGCGGGTCGGCCGTGAGAGGCACTTCGCGGTTCGAGCGCTGGCTTTCGATGACGCCTTTGCCGTCGGCCCAGAGCGGGGCCATGCACAGGAAAATCCACGCTAGCTTCTTCATTTCTTTCACGCTATCAGGTTAAATGACCTTATGTTGACCCTGCGGACCCTTGCTGCTTTTTCGTTCGCGGTGCTGGGGGTTCTTGCCCAGCCCGCCGCTCCTGTTTCGGTCAAACTGCCTGCCGGCGTGACGGTGAAAGAGAACGTACCGTACGACACGCACCCGCAGACGGTGATGGACATTTACAAGCCGGCGGGTGCGGGACCGCATCCGGCGATGATCGTGATTCACGGCGGCGGATGGACGGGCGGGCAGAAGTCGGGGATGGTGGCGCAGTGGGTGCGGCGGTATCTGGAGAAGGGGTTCGTGGTGGCGAACGTCGAGTACCGGCTGGCGGCGGTGGCGAAGGCGCCGGCGGCGGTGGAGGACGCTTTGAAGGCGGCGAACTTTTTCCTGGATCACGCCAAGGAGTATGGCGCCGATCCGAAGCGCGTGGCCGTGACCGGCGGCAGCGCGGGCGGGCATCTGGCGCTGATGGTGGGCATGACGCCGAAGAGCGCGAAGCTGGGCAAGCCGGTGAAGGTGCGGGCGGTGGTGAATTTTTACGGGATCACCGACGTCGACGACCAGTTGCACGGGCCGAACATGCGGAAGTACGCGACGACTTGGGTTCCGGAGGGGCCGGACCGGACGGCGCTGGCGCGGCGCGTTTCGCCGATGACCTACGTGCGGCGGGACCTGCCGCCGATTCTGACCGTCCACGGCGACGCCGACGCGACGGTGCCCTACGAGCACGGCGTGAACCTGACGAAGGCGCTGACCGAGGCGGGCGCGAAGACGGAGATGATTTCGGTGCCGAAGGGGCCGCATGGTTTTCCCGTTGAGGTGCAGGACCGGATCTACCCGCAGATTTTCGAGTTTCTGAAGAAACACGGGGTGCAGTAGTGCGGGCGCTGTGGCTGGCCGCGGCGATGACGGTTTTCGCGCAGCAGGCGCCGCGGATCGTCGAGGAGAAAGTCTACGGGCGCGAGGCGTGGGTGATGACGAACGGGCTCATCCGCGTGGCGCTGCTGAAGGGCGGCGGGCACATCGCGGAGGTCCGGCAGACGACCGGCGACCCGAAGCGCGACGTCAATCCGATGCGCGTGCCGCACTACCCGACCATGGAGCCGCAGAACTTTTCCGCCGAGAAGCACGGGAAGATCTACGGCACTGATCCGCACAGCCGGCTGTCGTCGGGCTACATGGGGCACCTGCTGTGCTTCCCGTTTTATGGGCCGGCGGGTACTGAAGAGACCAAACAGGGGCTGGGCAATCATGGCGAGGCGCCGGTGGTGGAGTGGCGGAAGATCAAGGCTGAACTGACGGCGGAGGCGGCGGTACTCGAGTACGGCGCGGAGTTGCCGTTGACGCAGTACCGCGTGTGGCGGCGGGTGACGCTGCCGGCGGGGAAGCGGCACGTGAACGTCGAGGAGCGGGTGGAGAATCTGACGGCGATGGACCGGCCGTTTCAGTGGATGCAGCACGCGACGTTCGGGCCGCCGTTCGTCGAGCCGGGGCGGTCGCGGTTGCAGATTTCGGCGAAGGATCCGGCGCTGCGGGACCGCGTGATGCCGGAGGAGCGCGGGACGGGGAGCTATACGGCGATCCGGCTGGACCCGGCGCGGCAGCAGCAGTTTTTCGTCATGTCGAATCCGGATTTCCAGGTGCAGATCGGCTATATCTTTCCATCGGGGCCGAACCCGTGGGTGGGCGACTGGATGGAGAACCAGCGGAACCAGCATCTGCCGTGGAGCGGGCAGGTGATCGCGCGGGGCATCGAGTTCGGCAACAGCCCGTACGCGGAGGGGCTGCGGAAGGCGGTAGAGCGGGGCACGATGGACGGGACGCCGGCGTATGGTTGGATCGGGGCGCGGCAGACGCTGAAGAACGAGTTCCGGATCTTCCTGGCCGAGCCGGGCGCGGCGGCGCCGCGGTAAACGGGCGTACGCCGTGGTGGGATACTGGAAGCAGGAGATCACACTATGGCACAAGAAAACGGCGATAAGGTTGTATGGTTCCTGGCTGGCGCGGCGATCGGCGCGGCCATCGCGCTTCTCTATGCTCCGGCGAGCGGCGAAGAGACGCGGGCGAAGCTGCTGGAGAAGGCGAACGAAGGGCGCGAGGCGCTCGGCGAGCGCGGACAGGAGTTGATGGAGCGCGGCCGCGAACTCTACAGCAAGGGCAAGAGCATGGCCGACGAAGCGGCCGATATGTTCGAGCGCGGGCGGAAACTGGTCGAAGGGTAAGGCCATGAGCGCGCCGAAGCTTGCGGCGTACGCTAACGAGGCCTACGCCGATTTCAGGCTGCCCGCCAACCGGCAGCGGCAGTTGGAAGCGATCGCCCGGGTGCGGGGCGAGTTCGGACGCAGTTACGAGAATTGGATCGCGGGACGGGCGGCGACGTCGGGCCAGTGGCTCGAGTCGGTGAATCCGTCCCGGCCATCCGAAGTGGTGGGGCGCCACGCGAAGGCGGATGCGGAGCAGGCGCGCGCGGCGGTGGACGATGCACACGCGTACTTCCGCGAATGGGCGGCGACGCCGGTGGAAGAGCGGGTGGGCGTTCTGGTGAAAGCCGCGGCGATCCTGCGCGAGCGGAAAGCGGAGTTCAACGCCTGGCTGATTCTGGAGGCGGGCAAGTCGTTTGCCGAGGCCGAGGCGGACACGGCCGAGGCGATCGATTTCTGCGAGTATTACGCGCGGCAGATGATGCGGTATGCGGCGCCGGACCCGATCGTGCAGTTGCCGGGCGAGCGAAACGAGATGGTCTATATTCCGCTGGGCGTGGGCGTGGTGATTCCGCCGTGGAACTTCCCGCTGGCGATTCTGGCCGGGACGACGGTGGCGGCGCTGGTGTGCGGGAATACCGTGGTGCTGAAGCCGTCGAGCGAGACGCCGGTGATCGCGGCGAAGTTCGTCGAGGTGCTGCGCGAGGCGGGGCTGCCGGCGCGGGCGCTGGCGCTGTGCGTGGGCAGCGGCGCGGAGGTCGGCGACACGCTGGTGGAGCATCCGAAGACGCGGTTCGTGTCGTTCACGGGATCGCGGGAAGTGGGGCTGCGGATCAACGAACTGGCGGCGCGGCCGGCGAAGGGGTGCATCTGGATTAAGCGCGTGGTGGCGGAGATGGGCGGGAAGGACGCGATTCTGGTCAACGACGATGCGGACCTGGAGTGGGCGGCGACGGGCGTGGTGCAGGCGGCGTTCGGGTTCCAGGGGCAGAAGTGCTCGGCGTGTTCGCGGGCGATCGTGCATGAGGCGGTGTATGACCGGTTCGTGGAGATGCTCCGCGCGAGGACGGAGGCGCTGACGGTGGGGCCGGCCGAGGATCCGGACAATCACATGGGTCCGGTGATTTCGGCGCGGGCGCGGGCGACGATCGAAGGCTATATCGAGATCGGGCGGGGCGAGGGGCGGCTGATCACGGGCGGCGGGCGAGCGCCGGGCGAGGGGTATTTCCTGCAGCCGACGATTATCGCCGACGTCGACCGGACGGCGCGGATCTTCCAGGAGGAGATCTTCGGGCCGGTGCTGGCGGTGACGCGCGCGCGGGATTTCGAACATGGGCTGGACCTGGTGAACGACAGCGAGTACGGGCTGACCGGGGCGGTCTATACGGCCGACCGGGCGCGGCTCGAACGGGCTCGGCGGGAGTTCCACGTGGGGAACCTGTACCTGAACCGGAAGTGCACGGGGGCGATGGTGGGCGCGCATCCGTTCGGCGGGTTCAACATGTCGGGCACGGACTCGAAGGCGGGCGGGCCGGATTATCTGTTGCAGTTCCTGCAGGCGAAGTCGATTGCGGAGAAAATCGGCTAAGATGGGAGTACCCCGTTGAGTAGGGGACTGCACGATTCCAAACACAAGGTCAAATCCGACCGACGTGCCGAAAGGGCGCTCTCACCGAGAGCGCCCTTTCTCTTTTCTGTGATAGGTTGCGAAGGATGCAGCTGAGCCGCCGCGCCCTGTTCGGGCTTCCGTTTGCCACCGCCTTCGCGCAACCGCGGAAGCGGCCGAATGTGATTGTCTTTATGACGGACGACCACGGGGCGTGGGCGACCGGGGCCTACGGCTGCGGCGAGATGCACACGCCGAACATCGACGCGCTGGCCAAGGGCGGAGCGAAGTTTACGCGGGCGTTTGCGTGCACGCCGGTGTGCTCGCCGAGCCGCATGACGTATATGACAGGCTGCCTGCCGTCGTCGCACGGGGTGCAGGACTGGCTGCGCCCTGAGGACAGCTTCGGCCCGACGGGTAAGCCGTGGCTCGACGGGTTCACGATCTTCCCGGAGGTGATGGCGAAGAGCGGGTACCAGTGCGCGATGGTCGGCAAGTGGCACATGGGCAACGACGAGAAGGCGCAGCGCGGGTTTTCGTATTGGGCGACGGTGCCCGGCGGGGGTGGGACGTACAAGGACGCGGTGTATGTGAAGAACGGGGTGACAACGCCGTATCCGGGCTTCAAAGAGGACGCAATCGGCGATTTTGCGCTGGATTTTCTGCGTCAACAGAAGGGAGATTCACCGTTTTACCTGCACATTCCGTTCTATGCGCCGCACACGCCGTTCGATTTGCAGCCGGAGCAGGACCGGGCGCATTACGCCGCGGCGCAGTATGCGTGCTTCCCGGATACGCCGAAGCATCCGAATCAGAACCAATCGCTGGGGCGGAACCACGGCAACCGGGAATCGATGAAGAGCTATATGGCTCTGATCACGGCGGCGGACCGGAATATCGGGCGGGTGCTGCGGTATCTGGAGGAGCGGGGCTGGCGGGAGAACACGGTTGTGGTGTTTACGGCGGACCAGGGTTGGAACGCGGGGCATCACGGCGTGTGGGGCAAGGGGAACGGGACGTGGCCGTTCAATATGTACGAGGAGTCGATCCGGGTGCCAATGATCTGGAATCATCCGGCGGCGATCAAGCCGGGGCAGACGGTGACGGCGATGGTGTCGTCGTACGACTTCTTCCCGACGATGCTCGAGTATACGGGCTTGACGGCGCCGGCGGATAAACGGCGGGTTGGGCGGAGCTACGCCGGGTTCCTGAAGGGGCAGCGGCTGAAGTGGGAGGACCGGCTGTTTTTTGAGTACAGCTACGTGCGCGGGGTACGGACGGCGACGCGGAAGCTGGTGGTGCGCGCCGAGGGGTTCCCGGCGGAGCTTTACGACCTCGAGAAGGACCCGGGCGAGACGGTGAACCGGATCGACGACCCGGCGTACGCGAAGGAGATCGCGGGGCTGCGGGGGCAGCTCGAGAAGTGGTTTACCGGGGCGGGGGCGCCGCCGATCGACGGCTGGCGGGGTACGACGAAGCAGAATCTGACAGTCTACGGGCCGTTTCCTGGAAAGAAGTAATCGGGCTAAACAGTTTGCCGGTGTCGCGCGTCTAGTGTAGGGAAGGGATTGCTACACTAGCCTATGATGTTGCGATCGTTGGTTTTCGTACTTGGCGCCGCGGCGCTGATCGCCCAGGAGACGCCGAATCTGTTCAATTCCGCGCCGCCGGATGTGGAAAAGGCGCTGCGGGAGCGCGTGGCCGGATTCTATCAGTCCTATGTGGACGGCAAGTTCCGGCAGGCGGAGCAGTTCGTCGCGGAAGACACAAAAGACCTGTTTTACAACCAGGAAAAGGCGAAAATTGGCGGCTTTGAGATCGTAAAGATCAACTGGGACGACAGTTTTAAGAAAGCATCGGTGGTGACGACGGTGCAGACGACGATCCAGATGCGCGGGCAGAACATCCCGGCGGCGGCCCCGATGGCGACCCGGTGGAAGCTCGAGAACGGCAAGTGGTGCTATTACGTCGATTTGGTGCTCGGGAAAGAGACGCCGGTGGGCCGGATGACTCCCGGACCGGGAAACCGTCCCGGAATGAAAATCGACGAGATGCTGAAAAATCCCAATTTGATCCTTAACCAGGTGAAGGCGAACAAGGACAAATTCCTGTTGCGGAGCTGGGAAAAGTCGGCGGATACGATTGTGATCACGAACGGGATGCAGGGTTCGATCACGATCGGGTTCCAGACGGAGTCGATTCCAGGACTTACGTATAAGCTTGAAAAAAAGGAACTTGGCCCCGGGGAGACGGCGCGGATCGAGATGATCTACGACCCGAAGGACGAGTCCGCGAAGCCGACTTTGAATGCTCGGCTGCAGATCGAACCGTTCGGCCGAACGCTCATCGTTCCGGTGGTGTTCGACATCCCGGAAGAGATCAAGAAGAAGCTTCCGCCGAAGCAGTAGGGGAATGGCCCGCGGGTTGCAATAAGAATCCGCGGAGGTCAAATTGTTCGTAGTATCCCCCACCACATCCAATCAGCCGGCACGCAGTGCGGAGCCGGTAACTGCAAGAAACGCCGGCACTTCCCGGCAGTCCCGGGCAACCCGGTCGACGGAGGCCCGTCCGGCGGCTGTCGAAAATCCGACACCGACCGACAATCCTTCGCCGGTGTCGCCGGTTCCTCCGGCGGCGACGACGTCGTCCGCGCCCGGCGTACAGAGGCTGATGGAGACGCTTTCGGCGCTCGGCATGAACGCGTCCGGCCTGCAGATCAGCTACTCCGAAGAGGTCGTCGGCTATCCCGGCGGATCGTACGTGAACCGGCTGATCAACGTGACGTCGAACGGCCGCACGGAGTCTCTGTCGGCGGACCTGACGGAGAAGAATCCGATGGTCGCCGCCTACGACATCCAGCGGTTTCTGCGCGGGACGGCGTAGGCGGCCGGACCGGTTAGACGCCCAGTTTCCGGGCGATGGCGTTGAGCAGGGCGCGGTCTTCTTCGGTGAAGCCGCGATCCGGCTCGCGCGTGCCCTTGATCCGGACGGCGACGATGCCGGGGAACGGGAAGAAGAGTTCTTCGTCGGCCCGCAGCGGACGCAGCGGCGGCGGAATCTCCGGCTTGTCGGCCCCGGCGATATTGGCAGAGCCGAGACCCTTCGGCGGGATGTTGACAGCGGCCGCGTCGTCCTTGTTCAGCATCATCAGTTCCAGCAGAGGCTGGCCGTCTTCCCCGACCAGCGGAGAGCCGCTGGCGGAATAGGCGATGACCTGGTCGTAGGTAACGTTCCGGCGGGTCGCATCCTTCGCCGCCGGGTCGAACCAGTACTTCGGCGGACGGGTGGAATCGAACTTCGGCGGTTCAATGCCCGTGGCGGCCTGATACTCTTCGCGCGTCTGGAAATACGGGAACAGAAACAGCTTTTCGATGCCGTAACGGACCTCGGACTGAACAGACATAATTGGGTACCTCCAATTCGACGGTAGCAGGAGGCAAATGCTCAATCGTTCAGTTCGAAAACACAACCAATTGATAAGAAAGGAAATATTTTCAAAGTATTGTTGTGAACGGCACTAGAGAATAGACCGGGTTCGCACGTCCGGGGTGCGGGGGCGGCCTTTTCCGAGGAAGACGTTGACCTCCTCGAGCGAGCCGAACAGGCCGACGAAGAGGGGGGAGCGCCGGTCCGGGCAGCGACGATATCGGCTGAAGTCCGGGGCGCGAAACTGGCCGTTGCGGGCGATCACGGCGCAGCCCATGGGGCGGTATTCGTGCGTCCCCTGGGCCCAGGCCTCGTCGTCCGACATCCAAAGAGCAAATCCCATACGAAATTGATATTATCGTGCGCATGAAGCGCAGAGAGTTTTTCGGCAGTTCGGCGGCGGCGGCCGCGTTGGCCGCAACGCCCGCGATGGCGGCGGCGCCCAAGCAGGGCCGGCTGAAACAGGGTGTGTGCGGCGGGGTGTTCCGCGGATCCGGACTGGACTTCGAGGGGCAGTGCCGGGAACTGGCGGAACTGGGGCTGAAGGCCTACGACCTGCAGGGTCCGGACAAGTTCCCGATCATGAAAAAATACGGGATCGTTCCCAGCATGGTGCCGGGTTCGAGTCCGCTGGCGAACGGGGTGAACGACAAGAGCCTGCACGCCGAGATCATCAAACGAACCCACGAACTGATCGACGTCGCGGCGGCGGCCGGGGCACCGAACCTGATCATTCTGTCCGGCAACCGGCGCGGCAAGAGCGACGCCGAGGGCATGGACAACACGGTGGCCTGTCTGAACGAACTGAAGAAGCACGCCGAGGACAAGGGCATCACGCTGTGCATGGAACTGCTGAACAGCAAGGTCAACCATCCGGACTATCAGTGCGACCGGACGGCGTGGGGCGTGGAGGTCTGCAAACGGGTCGGTTCGCCGCGGGTGAAACTGCTGTACGACATCTACCACATGCAGATCATGGAGGGCGACACGATCCGGACCATCCGGGACAACTATCAGTGGATCGGCCACTTCCATACGGCGGGTAACCCGGGCCGGAACGAGTTGAGCATCGATCAGGAGATCAACTACAAGGGCGTGGCGAAGGCGATCGCGGACCTTGGCTACCAGGGGTTCCTGTGCCACGAGTATTCGCCGAAGGTGAAGCCGTGGAAGGAAGCGCTGCTCGAGGCTGTCGAGGCTTGTAACGTTTAGCCGGCAGAAACGCCGATGAGATCGAAGATGGGGGCGGCCTTCGGGTTCGCCCCCATTTTTGTCGGTTCGGGATCAGGCGAAGAGGCCGGGGATCATCTTGCCCCCGTTTGCGACGCGGACGGGGCGGCCGATCGAGGACTGGAACTCGTGATTGGGATCGATGCCGAACTTGGTGTAGAGGGTGTACATCAGGTCTTCGGGCTCGACGGGGAGGTCGGTGACTTCGGTGGCAGTGGAGTCGGTGGCGCCGAGGAGGCGGCCGCCGGGGATACCGCCGCCGGCGAAGGCGACGGACCAGGCCTTGCAGTGATGGTCACGGCCGGCGTCGGCATTGATCTTCGGCGTGCGCCCGAACTCACCCATGGCGATCACGAGCGTGGTGTCGAGCATGCCGCGGTCGTGGAGGTCGGCGACGAGGGTGGCGAAGGCCCTGTCGAACTCGGGGAGGAGGGCCTTATTGCAGATATTGAAGTTGTCGCCATGGGTGTCGTAGTTGAGCCAACCTTTGGCGACGGTGACGAAGCGGACGCCGGACTCGACGAGGCGGCGGGCGAGGAGGGCGCCCTGGCCGACCGGGGTGCGGCCGTAGCGTTCGCGGAGGGCGTCGGGTTCGGCGCCGACATCGAAGGCCTTCTTGGCGGCGGGGGACTGGATGAGGTCGTACGCCTTCTTCGAGTACTCGTCGAGGGTGGCGAAGTCGGGGCTGGCCTCGATGGCGCGGAACTTGGCATCCATCTGCTTGACGAGGTGGGCGCGGGAGGAGAGGCGGGACCAATCGACGTCGGTGGGGAGGGTCAGGTCGCGCTGGCGATAGCCGGTGACGTTGGGGTCCCCGGAGATGAAGGGGTTGAACTCACCGCCGAGGAACCCGGCGCCGTAGCTGGGGAAGGTATTGGGCACGGCGACGTAGGGCGGCATGCCGTTTTTCGGACCCTTCATTTTGCTGACGACGGAGCCGATGGAGGCGAACTCGATGGTCGGCAGTGGGAGGTAACCGGTGAGCAGGTAGTTGATGGCGCGCTCGTGGTTGTTTTCGCGGGACTTCATGGAGCGCAGGACGGTGACCTTGTCCATGATCTTCGCGGTGTTGGGGAGATGTTCGCAGACGCGGATGCCGGGAACGTTCGAGGCGATTTCGTTGAACTCGCCGCGGATCTCGCGCGGCGCGTTGGGCTTCATGTCGAAGGTGTCGAGGTGCGGGGAGCCGCCGCTTTGCCAGAGGAGGATGCAGCTCAACTCCTTTTTCGTCGCAGCGGCGAGGTTGAGGGCGCCGAGGCCGAGCGAGCCGATGCGGAGGAAGTCGCGGCGGCCGAACAGGTCTGTACGATTGGTAATTTCCATGGTGCTTGCTCCGGCGTTAGTGGTTGTAGAGGAACTCTTTGGTATTCATGAGCGCCCAGAGGACGTCTTCGAGCCCCTGGCGGCGGGACTTGGCCGACTTGACGGCGTTGCGGGCGTTGGCGAGCTCTTCGGCGTCGGGATAGCGGGCGAGGGCGCGGAGGTAGAGCTCTTCGATGAACCGGGCGTCGTCGGGGATGGCTTCAAGGTTTTTCGCGATGAAGCCGCGAGGGTCGGAGGACTTGCGGTGGGCGGTATCGCCGCCGATCATGTGGAGGGCCTGATTGAGCGTCGGCGTATTCTTGCGCTCGCAGACGAGCTGGCGGCTGGGACGATCGAAGACTTCGAGGAAGTAGCTTTCGATTTCGGGCTCGGGGAGCTGCGTGGCGCGGGTGCCGGGGTACATGGACTGGAAGGGCTCATGGCTGCCTGCGGCGAGGGAGAGAGAGTCGAGGAGGGGCTCGGCCGAGAGGCGCTTGGGGTAGTAGCGCGAGTAGGCCATGGTGTCCTGCTTGTTGGAAGCGTTGGGCACGGAGGAGAGCTGGTAAGCGCTCGACGCGGTGATGCGGCGGATGAGGTGATGGAGGTCGAAGTTGTGGGCGGCGAAGTCCTTGGCGAGGGCGTCGAGGAGAGGCTCGTTGGTCGGCGGGTTGGTGAGGCGGAAGTCGTCGATGGGCTCGACGAAACCGCGGCCCATGAAGTTGCGCCACATGCGATTGACGATGGCGCGGGCGAACCAGGGGTTCTCGCGGGCGGTGATCCAGTTGGCGAGGAGTTCGCGGCGGTCGGTGAGTCCCTTGGTCGGCATGTAGGGGCCGTCGAGGGGCTTGGGCAGGTAGGACTGCTTGGTCTCGGGATTCTGGAACTGGCGGTCGAAGTCGACGTAGAGGGCGCGTTCGTTGTTGCGGGGCCCGCCGCCCTTGTAGCGGACCTGCGAGAAGAAGGCGGCCATTCCGTTAAAGTCGTCCTGCTTCCAGCGTTCGAGCGGATGATTATGGCACCGCGCACAACCGATGGAAACGCCGAGGAAGAGCTGGCTGGTCTTTTCGGCGAGGTCGAGCTCCTTCTTCATGAGCGGGTAGTAGTTCGTGGCCGGATGGTCATACATGTTGCCGGAGGAGACCAGAAGATTACGCACGAACTGGTCGTAGGGCACGTTCCGTTCGAACTGCGAGACGAGCCAGCGGGTAAAGGCGTAGGGGCCTTTGTTGTAGAGGAGCTGCTTGGTGTTGTCGAGGTGGTCGCCCCAGTAGAGGGCCCAGTAGTCGGCGTACTCGGGGCGCTGGAGGAGGGCGTCGACGAGTTTGGCGCGCTTGTCGGGATCCTTGCTGGCGAGGAAGGCGCGGGCCTCAGCGGCGGTGGGGATGAGCCCGATGACGTCGAGGTAGACGCGGCGGAGGAAGGTGGCGTCGTCGGCGAGTTCGGAGGGCGCGATGGAGAGGCGCTGGAGCTTGGTGTTGATGTGCTCGTCGATGAAGTTGCTGACTTTGAGCAGCGGCGTTTTCTGGGGGTTGGGGATGACGGCGACGCGGGCGGCGGCGGTGACGCCGGGGCCGCGCACGACGATGGCGGTTTCCCCGCCCCGGTTCCCGGCCACCTCGCCCTTGAGCGAGACGGCGGCGATGGTGTCGTCGTTGGAGGTGTATTTCACGAGGTGGGAGACGTCGGCCTCGGTGCCATCGTTGAAGCGGGCGGTGACGAGGAGGCGGCGTTTGGCGTCCTTGCCGATGAGGGAGGCGAGTTCGGGGAGGACGCGGAGGGAGGTCATCTGGCGGTCGGCCTGCGGGTCGCGCTTCGCGCCGTTTTTGATCCAGTTGAGGAGCGCGAGGTAGTCGGGCGAGTTTTCGTTGAAGAGCTTGCCGCCGGCATGTTTGGACTTGTAGGTGGGCTTGAGCAGGAGCAGGCTTTGAGCGGGATCCTGGATGTTGATGCGGCGGCCGTTGTGCTGCTTGACGATCATGTCGTGATCGGCTTCGGGCTCGTAGCCGAACAGGGAAAGTTTGAAACCGTTCTGGCCCTTGAGGGCACCGTGGCAGCTGCCGCCGTTGCAGCCGTATTTGGTGAGGATGGGAAGAATGTCGCCGGCGAACGAGTGCTGGACGGGCTTGTCGGCCTGCTGGACAAGCGCGGTGGTGAGGGCGGTGAGTCCTTTGTACGAGGCCTGCACCTTTGCGGCGCCGTTGGCGTTGGCGGTGAGCTGCCCGGCGGCGGAGACGGTGGCGGCGGGGCCGAGCGAGGAAAAGGCGGCTTCAGCGGTGACATCCTGCGTCGCGCCGTTGGGGAGTTCCGCGAGCACAACGAGTTGCTGGCGGGCTCCCTGGCCGAACAGGAGCGGGTTCTCGGGCAGGACGATGAGCTTGCGCGGCTGGGCCGGCAGCGTGGCGGCGAGGAGGAGGAGAAGAAGAATCGGCATGGGGAAACGCCTAATACAGGTTAATCAAATCGACGGGCGGCGGGCGCGGGCTAATCGACGAGTACGGAGATTCGGGGAGCTTCCTGGAGCTCTTCGCCGGCGAGGCCGAGGATGGCGACGCGGGGGGCGCGGAAGGGCTGGGCGTCATCGGCGGCGCGGATGGTGAGCTCGACGTTGGCGCGGTCGGGGCCGGCGGTAAGCGGGTCGAGGGTGACGCCGGGCGGGAGGTTTTCGAGGCGGAAGCGGATTGGGGCATCGAATCCCGGCTCGCGCCGGATCATGACCGGGATCTTGGCGGTGCTACCGCGGGGGATGTTGACGGCGGAGGCGGAGGCCTCGAGAGAGAAGTTGGGTTTGGCGGCGACGGACAGGATGGCGTGGCCGGCGCGGGTGAAGGTAGCGCCTTCGCCGCCACCGCTGGCGACGCGAACGGTACGCCACGCGGGCTGGCCGCCGGCGTTGACGGTGACTTTCGCGGCTGTGCCGGGCGCGGCATCGGGCGCGGCGGTAAGTTCGATCTCCGTCTCGGATTTGCCGGCGGGGATGACGGCGGGACGGGCCGTGATCCGGGGCGGGAGGCCGTCGATGGCTACCGGGATCTCGGTGTCGTGACCGTCGAGGCGCTGGACGGTGACCTTCCACTTTTTCGTTTGGCCGGGGTAGAGGTAGGGGCGTTCGTCGGCGAGTTGGGGGGTGAAGCGGGGAGCGGCCGGAGTGACAGTGAGTTGGAAGGGCGTGCCTTCGCTGGGGACGGCGACGATGTTGCGGAGTTCGATGGTGTACTGGCCGGCGGCGGCGAACTTGTGGGTGAGGCGGGGGTCCTTGGAATAGAACTCGGCGCCGGCGAAGGTGAAGTCGTCGTTGGCGGCGATCTGCTTGCCGGCGGCATCGAGGATGCGGAGGGAAAGATCGGAATCGGCGCCCAAGCGCTGGGAGCGGACTTCGAAGGAGAGGGTCTGGCCGGCGCCGGCGCGGAAGGTGAATTTGTGTGGGTCTCGGTAGCGGGCCATGGCGGTGACCTGGGAGGGGACGGGGAGGTCGGGGCCAGTGGCGACGGGGAGGTTTTCGACGAGCCACTGAGCCGTGTTGGACCGGCCGGCGGGGGAGACAACGGTGAGCGACTGGGGGCCGGCGGCCGAGGCGGGAACCTCGACCCGCGCGCGGGCAGAGGAGCCGTTGACGGCGGTGAGGGCGCCGGTGATGGCGGGGTTGGAGAACTCAAGCCTGGCGGCCGCGTCGTTGAATCCGGCGCCGTAGAGGGTGATTTCTTGCCGGCCGGGAGGGAGGGCGAGCGGGGCGATGGTGTCGATGTGCGGGGACTGGCGGATGTCGAGGGTGTAGGCGAAGTTAGGGTCGTTGTTGCGGTGCGTGGGCTGGACGACGATGACGTATTCGCCGTCAGCGGGGAAGTGGTACTCGAGGAAGGGATCCCAGATGAAGCGCTCTTCGGAGTGGGCGAGTTTGCGGCCGGAGGAATCGAGGAGGATGAGGGCGGCATCGAGGCCGTTACCGTTGCGGGCGGCGCGGAGGTCGAAGAGCCAGCGGGAGTCGCGGGCGGCGCGGAAACGGAAGAAGTCGAAGTCTTTGTCGAGGTTCAGGCGACCGAGGACGGTGGCGGGGAGGGCGACGGGCTGGGCCTCGTCGAGGAGGGAGTTGGGCTCGGATTCGAGGGTGTGCGGGAGATCGCCGATTCGGAAGAGGACGGGGTTGGAGGCGCCGCGCGGGGAGACGGCGTAGAGAGCGTGTACGCCGAAGGGAGCGTTGGGCGGGACGGTGAGCTTGACGGCGAGGCGGGTGGGGGAGTGGGCGGCAATTGCGGCGGAAAAGGCGCCGGAGGGGACGATAAGGGCGGTAGCTCGATCGAGATGCTCGCCGAGGATTTCGGCGTCGAAGGACTGTCCCGGGCGGGAAGCCTGGGGAAAGATCGACGCCGCGACGGGGGTGCGATGGACGACCTTGGGCGTGTCCGGACCGGCGGCGAAGAGGGTTGGAATCAGGACGAGGAGATGGAAACGGGATAGCACTCGGGGCGGATGGTATCACGTTTTACGAAAAAGATTCATGGAGGGACGGGGGAAGGACGAAATGGAAAGCATGAAGGAGAGAATGCCATGGCAATCGATGTGCTGATTGTTGATGATTCGGCTGCGATTCGAAAGATCTTGCAGCGGGTGTTGGCGCAGACCGATGTGCCATTGGGAAAGATTCTGGAGGCTGGCGACGGACTCGAAGCCATCGAGCAGTTGAAGGGCAACCGGGTGAACCTGGTGCTGTCCGATATCAACATGCCGAACATGGACGGGATCCAGTTGCTGGGCGAGATGCGGGCGAACGCCGCATGGAAGTCGATACCGGTGGTGATGATCACGACCGAGGGCAGCCAGCAGAAAGTGCTGGAGGCAGTCGATCTGGGCGCGGCGGGATACGTGCGGAAGCCGTTCACGGCCGACCAGATCAAGGAAAAAATCATCGGCCTGATCTAGCCGGCGACCGGGTAACGGAGGAGCTATGACGCAGGAACAGATGAACGAACTGGTAGAGCGCGGCGTTAAGGAGTCGGTGGAAAACGTCGGCGGGACGATGCTGGGATGCGACGTGGTGGTGGGGCCGAAGCGGATGATCGATCACCCGTTGCAGGAGAGCGACGGCGTGGTGGCGTTGATCGGCATGGCCGGACCGTGGATCGGCACTGGCGCACTGACGTGCAAGCCGGACGTGGCTTGTAAGCTGGCCGGGGCATTCCTAATGACCGAGTATGAATCGGTGAACGACGAGGTACTCGATGCGGTAGCCGAACTGGCGAATATGGTGATCGGCGGCTTGAAGACGACGATCGAGGAGCAGGTCGGGCAGATGGGGCTATCGACACCGACTACGATCTTCGGCGCGAGTTTCATGACCAAGATCGGTGGCGCACAGAAGTGGGCCCTCATTCCGGTTCAGCTCTGCGGGGGCGAGATGCTGGTGCAGGTATGCATCCTACCGAACAACGAGGGACGCCAACTGCAGCGCCTCGACATCGTCGGGCACATGGTGACGAAGGCCTAGCCCTTGATGCCGTCGAAGGCGGCCTCGAGTTCGAGGCGGACCTGAGGGGAAACGGGGATCAGTGGAAGGCGGGGATTGCCGCCGTAGTAGCCGTTGAGGTCCATTGCGTACTTCAACCCCGGGATGCCGTACTTGGTGGTGACGAGGGCCGCGGGATTGGCGATGCGATTCTGCCAGTCCATCCCGGCCTCTTCTTCGCGGGTACGGAAGGCTTCCCAGATAGTTATGCAGGCGTACGGGGCGGCGTTGGCGAAGGCAAGGACCGCGCCGACGGCTCCGACCTTGAGTGACGGGTAGAGCGTGGGAGCGGAACCGGAGAGAACCTGGAAGCCGGTCTTCACCTCGCGGATCATCTTCATGAGCTTTTCGAGGTTGCCGGAGCTTTCTTTGATGGCGATGATATTCGGGTGCTCGGAGAGCGCGACGACGGCTTCGGCGGCGATGTCGAGGCCGGTGGCCTGCGGCCAGTTGTAGATCATCACCGGGATCTTCACCTGGTCGGCAACGGCGCGGAAGTAGCGAACCTGCGCGTCGACGTTGTTGAGCAGGTTCTTGTAGTAGTGCGGCGTCCGCACCATGGCGGCGACGTAGCCCATGTCGGCGGCCTTGTTGGTCAGGGCGACGGTTTCGCGGACGCTCTCGACGCCGGTGCCACAGAGAAGCTGCTTGCCGGACTTGGCGTACTGCGCCACCCACTCAAACATCTGCAGCTTTTCCTCCGGCGTCAGCATGACGCTTTCACCGGTAGAGCCGCAGACGACGTAGCCGGTGAGGTTGACCAGGTTCAGCTTTTCGATGTTGTGCCGAACCTTGGCCTTGTAGAGATCGCCGTTGTGATCGAACGGAGTGGCGACGGGAGGGTAGATGCCTTGCAGTTTGAGCATGGTGGGGGACTCCTGTAAGCACAAAGGGCGCGGCGGCCGGGAGGCACGCCGCGCCCTTGCGCGAGAACGCGGAGGGGATTAGCCCTTCACGAAGATGATGACGAGGGTGTACAGCGCGAGCGATTCGATAAAGATCAGGCCGAGCAGGCCGAGACCACGAATCACGGCGCCGGCGCCGGGGTTGCGGGCGATGGCTTCGGCAGCGACAGCAACGGCCTTGCCCTGCTCCAGGGGGCAGAGGCCGG
>CAYMTH010000014.1:0-22078 GCA_964393235.1 uncultured Solibacteraceae bacterium
TCGCTCGGGGCTTTCGTGTTCACGGTGCTGGCGAAGGTCGCGATTCCGATTGAAACGGGCGTGCTGCGCTGCTCTAACGAAGATCCTCAAGCGCTGCCACTGTCAGTTGGCAATCCCGAAGAATCTGCGCCAGCAGCCCGGGCCCGATAATTTCGTGACCATGAATCGGTACAACGGTACGGCGCCCGTCGGGGTGGGCGACAAAATGATGGCTGCCTCGGATGCGGAGAACGCCGAATCCGGCCCGTTGCAACGCGGAGAGTAATTCTCCGCCTGTTAACCGGGGCGCACGGCTCATGCGGCGGTTGCTACCGTTACGCGCTGCACGCCAACGAATTCCAGCTGATTCTGCGGCAATCCGTCGACCTCAAGGCAAAGAGCAATCGCTTCCTTGATCCGCTCCATCACTTCATCGAGTGACTTCGCTTGCGTGTGACAGCCGGGCAGTTGCGGCACCGATGCGACATAGTAACCATCGGCATCGCGTTCAATCACCACGTCGAACTGTCGTTCCACAAACCCTCCCGTTGCTCATGCCCCCAGTGTACATCCCCGCGACGAAGCGACGACAAACGGGGAGACTGACAAGTCTCCCCGGAAAATTTTTGGATTTCTCGGCTACTCTCTTCCCACCATCAGCACCCGCTGATACCGCTCCCGCACCTCAGAAAACGGCTTCCCCTCCCCGGTCAACACCAACGCCCGGTGTTCCAGCACCGCCTCCGGCAACTCGTCCGGCGGGCGCCACAACACCTCCGACGAGATGGTCTCCCGCCGCGGCGTCAGCGGCAGAACCACGCGCCCGAACGGCCGGTCCGTCGTCTCCAGCTCCCGGTTCATCTCCGCCGTCAGCCGCGCCGGCACATACCAGTTCTCCGCCGCCGAAAGCACCGTGCTCCCGCAGCGCAGCTCCACGCGCCGGTACCGCACTTCCCCGGGCGCCCGCACCTGCAACCGCCGCAGCTGCTCCGCGTCCGGCTCCCGCCGGTCCCCGGTCACGACCCGCGCCACCACGCGCGCCGGCGACGCCAGCCGCAACTCCCCACACCACTTCTCCAGCGTCAGCGTCGCGCTCCGGCTCGCCAGCAGCTCCCGGTTCAACCGCTCCAGCCGCTCGCTCCAAACGGCGAACGGCCGCGAGGCTTCCTGCCCCGCGGCCGCGCAAACCAGCAACCAGACGAGCTTAGATGTCCAGGTTCCGCACATCCAGCGCGTTCTGTTCGATGAACCGGCGGCGATTCTCCACGTCCTCGCCCATCAGGGTCGAGAAGATCTGATCGCTTTCCACCAGATCCTGCAGGTCCACCCGCAGCAGGGACCGCTTCTCCGGATTCATCGTGGTCTCCCACAACTGCTCCGGATTCATCTCGCCCAGCCCTTTATAGCGCTGAACGGTGGCATCCTTCATGCCCTCTTCCTTCAGGTAGGCGAGCAGCTCGTTCCAGATGTTCCGCGTTTCTTTCCGCTCTTCCTTCGACACGACGAACGGCGGCTGGTTGTACTTCGCAATCTGCTTGGCCAACTGCCGCAGGCGCCGGTACTCGGGCTGCGACGCCATCTCGATGCCGATCGTCCGCTCCGCATTCGTCGGGTCGTGATAGGAGACGCTCCACGCCTCGTGCATCTCGTCGGGCTTCATCTCCGCGCCGATCTTCAGCGGCTCCAGCCGCTTGAACAGCGCCTCGACGTTCGCCTTCTGCTGGAAGTCGAGCTTCGTGTCTACCGGCAGATCCGCGTCGGCCAGCACTTCCACCACGCGGGCGTCCCGCAGCCGCTTTTCCAGATTCTTGAACAGTACCGAGAAGTCGTCGAGCGAGATCAGGAAGTTCCGGAACTCGGTCCCCTCGATCCGCTGGCGCGCGCCCTCGGGCCCGTACTCGAGCGAGAGGCCCTTGGTCGCCCGCTGCAGGATCTCGCGGGTGAACTCCTTATCGTCCTTGATATACTTCTCTTCCTTGCCCTTCTTGATCCGGTACAGCGGCGGCTGCGCCACGAAGACGTGGCCGCGCGTGATCAGGTCGTTCATGTGGCGGAAGAAGAACGTCAACAGCAAGGTGCGGATATGCGAACCGTCCACGTCCGCGTCCGTCATGATGATGATCTTGTGGTACCGCAGCTTGGCGACGTCGAAGTCGTCCTTGCCGATGCCGGCGCCGATCGCCGTGATCATCGCCCGGATTTCCTCGTGCCCCAGCATCTTGTCGTACCGGGCCTTTTCGACGTTGAGAATCTTACCCTTCAGCGGCAGAATCGCCTGGAACTTCCGGTCGCGGCCGCTCTTGGCCGTCCCGCCGGCGCTCTCACCCTCGACGAGGTAGAGTTCGCACAGCTCCGGATTCTTCTCCTGGCAGTCGGCCAGCTTGCCCGGCAGCCCGCCCGAATCGAGCGCGCCTTTCCGCCGGGTCAGATCTCGCGCCTTCCGCGCCGCCTCGCGCGCCCGGGCGGCGTCGATGGCCTTGCCCACAATGCGCTTCATGACGGCAGCGTTCTTGTCGAAGTACTCGCCCAGCTTCTCGTTCACCAGCTGCGCCACGGCGCCGGAACAGTCGCTGTTCAGCTTGCCCTTCGTCTGCCCTTCGAACTGCGGCTGCGGAATCTTCACGCTGACCACGGCCGTCAGACCCTCGCGCACGTCGTCGCCGGACAGGTTTTCTTTGACGTCCTTGAACAGCCCGGCCGCTTTCCCGTATTTGTTGATAGTCGAGGTCAGCGCGCTCCGGAAGCCGGAAAGATGCGTCCCGCCGTCCACCGTGTTGATGTTATTGGCGAAGCTGAAGACCGTTTCCGAATAGCTGTCGTTGTACTGCAGCGCCACTTCCATGGTGAGCTTCCCGCCGTTCGGCAGGTCGCGCTCGCCCTCGAAGAAAATCGGCTTGTCGTGCAGGCAGGCCTTGCTCTTGTTCAGGTGCTTGATGAACTCGGCGATGCCGCCCTCGTAGTGGAACTCGAGCGAGTGAGGCGGATCCTGCCGCTCGTCGGTCAGGTGGATCGATAACCCGCGGTTCAAAAAGGCCAGCTGCCGCAGCCGCGCCGCCAGGGTGTCGAAGTTGAACACAGTGGCGTCCATCACGGTCGGGTCCGGCCTGAACCGGACCTTCGTCCCGGTGCGCCGCCCGGCTTTCCCGCCCTGCTTCAGCGCCGCCAGCGGAATGCCCTTCGAATACTCCTGCGTCCAGGTGTAGCCTTGGCGCCAGATCTCCACTTCAAACTCTTCGCTCAGCGCGTTCACGCAGCTCACGCCGACGCCGTGCAGGCCGCCGGAAACCTTGTAGCTGTTCGAATCGAACTTGCCGCCTGCGTGCAGCTTCGTCAGCACCACTTGCGCCGCCGACACGCCTTCATCCGGATGGAGGTCCACCGGAATGCCACGCCCGTCATCTTCCACCGTCACCGAGTTGTCGGAGTGGATCGTCACCAGGACCTTCGTCGCGTGGCCGGCCATACACTCGTCCACCGAGTTGTCGACCACCTCGTAAACCAGGTGATGCAGACCCATCTCGCCCGTCGAGCCAATGTACATGGCCGGGCGGAGGCGGACAGCCTCCAGGCCCTCAAGCACTTTAATACTGCTTGCGCTGTAATCCTGTTCGTTGCTCAATGTGTAGGTTCCTGACTGCTTGGTTTGATCAGATGCGCATCGGCATCACGACATAGCGGTAACGCAGCGGGCCTTCGCCCACCGGCCGCAGTTCGCCCGCGCTGCCGGCGTCTTTGAAGAGGAAGGAGACCTCCGCTTCGTCGCCCGCGCGCAAAAATTCCAGAAGATACTGCGCGTTGAACCCGATATCCACCTTCGGCCCGTTGTAGGTCACGTTCAGCGTCTCTTCCGATTCGCCCGTGTCCGACAGCGACGAGTGCAGCATCACTTCCCCGTCCACCGCCCGCAGCTTGATCGCCCGCGACCGTTCATCGGCGAACTGCATCACGCGTTCGAGCGAGGAGCGCAGTTCGTCCCGGTGCATCGTGATTACGTTCGGGTGTTCCTTCGGCAGCACGCGCTCGAAGTCCGGGAAGTTGCCGGTCAGCTTCCGGCTCAGCAGCAGGCGGTCGCCCAGCTGGAAGAACAGGTGGTTGTCGTCGCCGGCAAACAGCAGCTTCGCGTCCGGACCGGCTTCCGCCGACAGCCGCAACAGCTCGTTCATCGCCTTCCGCGGCAGCAGCGCCCGGAACGCCTGGCCGGAGTGAATGTCCAGCGTCAGCGGCGCTTCCACCGTCGCCAGGCGGTGGCTGTCGGTCGAGACCATCGTCAGACCTTCCGGCTTCACCAGCAGCAACGCGCCGTTCAGCGTGAACCGGGACTCCTCGGCCGAAATCGCGAAGATCGTCCGCTGGATCATCCCGGCGAGCGTCTTCACCGGCAGTTCCGCCAGCACGTCCGGCATCTCCGGTAGCTCCGGGAAGCTCTCCCGGCTCATGCCGGCGATCCGCGTCCGCGCCTTGCCCGCCGTGATCGACGCCCACTGATTGTCGCCGAACTTGACGTTCACCTCGCCCTCGGGCAGCAGGCGCACGTAATCCATGAGTTTTTTGGCCGGAATCGTGCCGCTGCCAGACTTTTTCACCTTCGCCGGGCACGAACACCGGATCCCGAGTTCGAGGTCGGTAGCGGTCAGCGTAAGCCGCTCCCCGTCCGCTTCGAGCAAGATGTTCGACAGGATCGGGATCGTCGACTTCTTCTCAACAACACCCTGGGACAACCCCAGTTCACGCACCAGATCGGATCGATTGACTGTGAATTCCATTGTCGTTGCCTTTGCCGCTCCCGCTGCTCTTCTTCAGTCTTTAGTTCATCAGTTCAGAACTGGTACCGGAATCGTAGGGGCTGTGGATATGTTGAATTCTCTCTAAATTGTACTAAAACCAAGTGCTTCCCGTCAGGTTAGCTTTTGGAATCGGCGGTGGGAATCGGTGGAAGTCTCCGCACCCGCTTTTTCCTCCACAGCTTTCCTCAGCCCCTTCGGGCCAGGTTCTGTGGAAATCCTGGTAACTTGCTCAAAACGAATCGGTAATGCTGTGGATAATCCTGTTCAAGTCCGCGTCACGTTGCCGCAACTGGTCGATCTTCTGCACCGAATGCAGCACCGTCGTATGGTGCTTGCCGTTGAAGTGCCGCCCGATCTCGGGCAGCGACGCCGGCGTCAGCTCCTTGCACAGATACATCGCGATCTGCCGCGGGTAGGCGATGTTTTTGACGTTGGTCTTCTGTTTCAGCTGCGCCGGCTGGAGGTTGAACTTGTCCGCCACCGCTTTGATGATCGATTCCACCGTGATCCGCTTCTCCGAGCCCGCCGACAGGTTCTTCAGAACCTGCTGCGCCATTGCCAGCGAAATCGGCGTGTCCGTGACACTGGAATAGGCAAGCAGCTTCACCAGCGCGCCCTCCAGCTCCCTGACGTTGGATTTTGTCTTGGTGGCGATATGAATCCGGACGTCTTCGGGCAGCACGATTCCCTCCGCCTCGGCCTTCATATCCAGAATCGCCATCTTGGTTTCCAGGTCCGGCGGCTGCACGTCCACCATCAGGCCCCACTCGAACCGGCTCCGCAGCCGGTCCATGAGGCCGGCGACTTCCTTGGGAGGGCGGTCCGAAGACAGCACGATCTGTTTCCCGTGCTCGTGTAACTCGTTGAAAGTATGGAAAAACTCTTCTTGCGTCCGTTCGCGGTTGGCGAGCACCTGGATGTCGTCCACCAGCAGCGCGTCAGCGTTCCGGTAGTGCTGGTGGAACTGCGCCATGCGGTCGGTCCGGATGCAGGCGATCATCTCGTTCATGAACCGTTCGCTCGAGGTGTAGACGACCCGCAATCCCTGCCCGTGGTTCTGCAGCGCCCGCCCGATCGCGTGCATCAGGTGGGTCTTCCCCATCCCGACGCCGCCATAGATGAACAGTGGGTTATACCGCTTCGCCGGATGATCGGCGACGGCCCTGGCCGCCGCGTGCGCAAACTGGTTGCACGACCCGACCACGAACGATTCGAAGGTGTACTTGGGATTCAACTGCGCCGCCGGGGCAGTGAAGGCCACCTCGCCCGGCGCCCCCGCCAGCGAGGCCAGCGGAGACGGCGCCGCCGCGGCCGCGACTTCGTACTGTACGTTCTTCACCGGCAGGCGCAGCGACCCGATCGCGCCCATCACCCGCTCGGCGTACTCCTGCTCCATCCATACCTTGGATGCCTCGTTCGGGACCCGTACGACCAGCGTGCCGTCAAACTCTTCCCGCTGCTCAGTAGGCGCCAACCAGTTCTTGTAGCTCTCAGCGCTGACTGTCTGCGCCAGATGTTGTTTGATTCGGTCCCATGTACTCATAAAACAAAGAAAAACATTCCCACAGATTTTCCACAGACTGTGGAAAACCAGTTGAAAACGACCTGTGTAGTGGAAGATTCCCCGGAGGAAGGATGCCCGTTAGACCGGCGGATCGGTGTGATCCGGACCGCCCGGAACCTCAGTCTAGCACAGGATTACATTTCGCCGACAAGTGTTAATGTGACCTGTAAATCCATTGTTTTCAATAAGAAGACATTTCGATTCAAAATTGTTTCGCGAACCTTGAGGCGGTTTCTGTGACCGCCGTCACGGCACCACCGGGGGGCTGTGGATAAGTTAAGTCTATGAGCCGAAAGCAGTGGAAAAGACGGATCGGCCTCGAGGGCTCACAGCGCTGGCGCACCGCCGTCCAGGCCGGATTTTTCTTTCTTAATCTTTGGATCGGATTTGAATTCCTGCTTTTCGTCCGCCGCTTCGAGGGCGCCTGGACCCCCTGGCACCCCGCCCGCCCCGCCGGCGTCGAAGGCTGGCTCCCGATCGCCGGCCTCATGAACACCAAGTACTTCCTCGAAACCGGTACTATCCCTGTGATTCACCCGGCTGCGATGGTGCTCATCCTGACGTTTTTCGCGCTCTCGGTGCTGTTCCGGAAGGCGTTTTGCGGGTGGCTCTGCCCGGTCGGGGCAGTCTCCGAGCGGCTCTGGAAACTGGGCAAGGAGACCTTCGGACGGTCATTTCCGCTTCCAAAGTGGCTCGATTTGCCCCTCAGATCGCTCAAATATGCGCTGTTTGGAGCGTTTCTTTATGCGGTTTTTCGCATGGATACGGACTCTTTGGCCGGTTTTCTGATGTCCCCGTACGGCCTGATCGCCGATGTAAAGATGCTGAACTTCTTCCGCTTCCTGTCCGCCGCCGCGGCTATCTTCCTTGGAATCATGGTTTTGCTCTCGATCTTCGTCCCGAACGCCTGGTGCCGTTACCTCTGCCCCTACGGCGCCCTGATGGGACTCGGCTCGCTGCTCAGCCCGGCCCGGATCACCCGGGAACCGGCGGCCTGCATCGATTGCGCGAAGTGCGCGAACGCGTGCCCGAGCCACTTACCAGTCGATAAGTTGTTGCAAATAAAGAGTGCGGAATGCCTGGGCTGCATGGAATGCGTGACGATCTGCCCGGCGGAGGGGGCGCTGGGGATGACGTTCGCGGGGCGGGGGCGGCGGCTGAGCGGGGGCCAGATCGCGGCGGGGGTGGTGGCCGTGTTCCTGGCGGCGTACGTCGGGGCGCGGGTGACGGGGCACTGGGATTCGGCGATTCCGGACCGGATTTACGAAAATTTGATCCCGATGGCGCGGGAACTGGACCATCCGCGATAAAATACTTTCGCCCCTGAGGGGGTTTCACCCGTATTCACGCTTTTCCTAGCGTAGGGACTTCGATGACTGTTAGTCTGCGGATCGCCGGTAAACTCGTTCATGTCAGCAATACCCCTTCGCGCCATGTGCAGGCCGATGTGGGGCATGCGGCATTTTTGCGGCGCGTGCGGATGGATCCGGCGGGTATTCACCAACTGCGGCAGATGCTGGTGGCCGAGGTCGGGCACGTGGTGCAGCGGATGGCCGACCCGCTGGTGGTGGAAGAGGCGGCGAAGCGGGTGGCGGCGGGCCGGTGGACGCTGAGCGTCGTCGACGCGCCGGCGCTGTCGGCGAGTTCGGCGCTGACGGGCGAACAGGGCGGGCCCAAGGGCGCCAAGAAAGACCCGGAGAAGGACAGCAAGAAGACCTGGGTCGAGATCGAGCTGCTCGATAAGAACAAGCGGCCGGTGAAAGGCCTGGCGGTGGAAGTGACGCTGCCGGACGGTTCAGTGGAAAAGAGCACGCTGTCGGACAAGGGTACCTTCCGGAAAGATGGGATCGACCCGGGCAATTGCAAAGTCCGGTTCCCCGACCTCGACGGGCGGGAGTGGGCGAAATCGAGTTCGTTTGCCGAGGGGCAGGCGGTCACGTTGTTCAAAGGCCCGCCGAAGTTGAAGCCGGGTCCGTACACGGTGAAGCAGGGCGACCACATCGCGAGCATCGCGGCGGACGCCGGCTACGTTTCGTGGAAGACGATCTGGGACGACGGGAAGAACGCGTCGATCAAGGCGAAGCGGAACCCGAATGTCCTGTACCCGGGAGATGTGATCGAGATTCCCGAGAGGCAGAAGCGCGAGGAGAGCGCGCCGACGGGTGAGTATTCGACGTTCCAGACGGTGGGCGATCCGGTGCAGTTGAAGATCGTGGTGCTGGACTGGGCGGGCAACCCGGTGGTGGACACGGAGCTCGACATCGACCTTGACGGCGGGGAGAAGATCAAGACGGCCGGCGACGGCAGCGTGACGAAGAAGACTGTGGATCCGCAGGGGCAGCGCGAGGGCAGGCTGAAGGTGCAGGGGCACGAGCTGGGCCTGAAGCTGGGGCACCTGGATCCGGTGGAAGAGTTCAGCGGGCAGGTTTGGCGGCTGAACAACCTTGGCTACCGGGCGGGCGAACCGGCCGATGCCAACGATATGGACTTCAAGAGCGCCGTTGAAGAGTTCCAGTGTGACAACGGCCTGACGGTGGACGGGATCTGCGGTCCGCAGACGCAGGGCAAACTGAAGGACGTGCACGGCAGCTAACGATGTCGACGCGGGCGACGGCGGGAACAACGGCGGTCCTCTACAACGGTCTTGCGAGCGAGTTGCTCGTGGCCTATGTGGACGCGGCGACGGGGAACCTGCACACGATGCAGTTCGAGGAGACGCGGGCGGACCGGGGCGAGACGGAACTGACGGTGGACTACGACTGGCAGCGGCAGCCGCCGGCGGGCCTGGGGCTGGTGATTCCGGAGGCGGGACATCCGCTGGCGAAGATCGACGAGTATTGGGCGTTGTGGCAGCGGGACAACGTGCTGTTCGGGCTGGCGGCGCATCATCCGGCGCCGTTGTCGACGGGCCTGGCGGAAGAGGAATGGCTGATCGAGCGGCCGGTGGTGGCGCGGAACCAGGAGATGCACGTCTACGGATGGCGCGGCGGGCGGCTGGTGCGGCACCGGTACGGGGCGCCGCAGAGCGGGCTGCCGGTGGTGCATGTGGAGCCGCTGCTGGAGCTGGACGGGCGGCCGGCGCGGTCGGTATGCGGGGCGTTGCCGGGCGATGACGAGGGGACGGCGGTGATCGGGTATGTGAACGACACGGGGGGGACGGTGTCGGCTACGGTCTTGTATGCGCGGGGCGGGAAGGTGATGAAGCCGGAGGCGACGTGCGGGGGGCGTTACCGGCCGCTGCGGCGGCACGGGCTGGGGCTGGACGGGGGGCCGAAGAGGCGGCCGGCGGTGGCGATGATGGGCGAGAGCCTGGAAGACGGCGGGTATGTGCTGCTGGAGGCGCGGTTCGACTTCAAGAAGCAGGAGTGCGTGTGGCGGCGGCAGCGGATGGAGAGTTTGCCGGCGGGATCGCTGGATTCGCTTTCGATCTATTACTTGAAGACGGCGGATGTGGGGGAGCCGTATCTGGTGGCGGTGGATAAGGCGGGGAATCTGATTTCGCCGCGCCGTCGGACGGTGGTAAAGATCCGGGAGGGCGTGGGGACAGGGTATTCGTACCCGATCGTCACGACGGGGGCGAACCGGTATGAGGCGGTGGGAGAGGGCCGGGAGATCCGGCTGCGCTTGTTGCCCGTGGCCGGATAAGTCCGTAAAAGAGGGTTTTTCCGGTAGCCAGGCACCAGGGGGAATCCGGGTAGGATGGTGGGGATGGTTACGGTTGTGTTGGTTTCGCCGCGGAATCCGCTGAATATCGGGGCGGCGGCGCGGGCGATGTCGAACTTCGGGTTCTTCGACCTGCGACTCGTGCAACCGTACCGCGTGGCCGTCGATGAGGCGCGGAGCGGCGTCAACGCCGGGCGGGTGCTGGCCGAGGCGCGGGAGTTTGAGACGGTCGGCGAGGCGGTGGCGGACTGCCATCTCGTGGCGGGTACGTCTGGCGCCGCGCCGCGGGACGTCGCGATTCCGCTGTACGGGCTCGAAGAGGCCGCGCCCCGGGTGCGACGGGTGAAGGGGAACCTCGCTGTGCTTTTTGGGAGCGAGAAGTTCGGCCTTTCAAACGAAGACATGAGCTTCTGCCACTTTCTGGTCCGGATTCCGACGCGGGAGGAACACCTCTCGATGAACCTGGGGCAGGCCGTGGCGGTCACGCTGTACGAACTCGTCCGGAACGGGAAGAGCCGGCTGCCGCAGAAGCCGGAGCCCCGCGCGGCCAGCGCCGGCAGCGAGGACCGTGTGATGGGGTATCTGATGGACGCGCTGACCGAGAGCGGCTATATCAAGCCGCCCGTGGATGCTTCGCAAACCCTGAAAGTCCGGCGGTTGATCCGGCGGATGGGACTCACCGAAAAAGACGCTGTGGCGTGGCAGGGGATGCTGCGGCAGATTTGCTGGAAGCTGAAGCAGTAAGATACAGGCGTGATGACGACACGCCGCTCCTTCCTCTCCCTCGCCACGCTGGCGCTTCCGTTGCCCGCCGCGCCGCCTCCCTTGAAAATCACCGGCATCGGGCAGGTGCGGCTGCAGTTCCCCGGGCGGACGCCGCGGATGCGGAACTCGATCATCGAAAGCGGCGGCGGCGCGCCGGGGATGAACATCCTCGAGGTTTACACCGACCAGGGGATCACGGGGCGGAGTTCGGCCGAGCGGATGCCGCTCATTCAATCTGACCTGCTGCCGCGGATCGTGGGCGAGAATCCGTTCTTCGTCGAACGGATCTGGGACCGGATGTACCGGCACAACCGGAAGCCGGTGGCGAAGGGCGAGTATATTCGCGCGATGGGGGCGGTGGACATCGCCATCTGGGACATCATCGGGAAGGCACTGGGGATGCCGGTTTATAAAGTCCTGGGGGCGTATAACGAGAAGATTCGGGTATACGCGGCGGGGGGTTATTACGAAGAGGGCAAGGGTCTCAAGGAGCTGGCGGCGGAGATGGAGGGGTACGTCCGGGAGGGGTTCCGGGCGGTGAAGATGAAGGTCGGGTGGAATGCGGTCGGCTTGGCCAAAGACGCCGAGCGGGTGCGGGCGGTGCGCGACGCGGTGGGGCCGGACGTGGATATTCTGCTGGACGCTAATAATGCCTGGAATGCGTACGATGCGATCCGGTTCGGGCGGATGGTGGACAAGTACAACATCTACTGGTTTGAAGAGCCCGTGGAGCCGGACGATTTCAAGGGCTGTGCGGAGGTGAAGCAGGCGCTGGATATCCCGATTGTGGCGGGCGAGAACGAGTTTACGCGGTGGGGCGCGCGGGAGTTGATCGAGGCGCGTTCGGCGGACATCTTGAACCTCGACACGGTTTGGAGCGGGGGGATCACGGAGTACCGGAAGATCGCGGCGCTGGCTTCGGCGAACCATATCCCGGTGGCGCCGCACGGGAATCCGCACATGGCGGTGCACCTGCTGGCGTCGACGCCGAATACGCTGATCATGGAGACCTACCCGGGCGTGCAGAGCAAGTACAACCCGGCAATGCCGCTGTTCCCGGTGAAGGACGGGTTTATCCAGGCCCCGACGGCGCCGGGGATCGGGTACGATCCGGACCCGGCAATGGTGGCGAAGTATAGAGTGAAGTAATGGATCGACGTCAGTTACTGGGTTTGTTGGGCGCGGGGTTGTACGGGCAGGGGGCGGCCGACAGTGGTTCGCTGTATCCGTTGATCGAGAAACTGGCGGGCGGCGGGGATTACTCGCACTCGTTTATGAGCGGGCGGTACAAGACCATCGACGAGTATCGGCGGGAGGGGCGGCGGGTGCTGCTGGAGGCGCTGTCGTACCGGCCCGCGCCGGTGGCGCCGCAGGCGGAAGTTGTGGACCGGCAGGACCTGGGCGAGTTTATCCGGGAGAAGATCGTCTTTTCGACTTCGCCGGTGTTCCGGGTGCCGGCGTATGTGCACATTCCGAAGAACCGGCGGGGGCGGCTGCCGGCGGTGGTAGACCTGCATTCGCACGGCGGGATGTTTATGTACGGGAAAGAGAAGGTGATCGACTTCGGGAAGAATCATCCTTCGCTGGCGGAGTATCACCGGGTGAATTACGAGGGCCGGCCGACGGCGACGCAGTTGGTGCGGCGCGGGTATGTGGTGATCACGATCGACGCGTTTCCGTTCGGGGAACGGCGGGTGATGTTCGAGGAAGACGCGAAGTATGGGACGGACCGGGACAAGTATTCGCCGGAGGATTTGAAGTATTTGAACCGGAAGTGCCAGATGAAGGAATCGACGATCGTGAAGAGCCTGGCGTATGCGGGGGCGACGTGGCCGGGGATCGTGGCGTGGGATGACATGCGGACGGTGGATTACCTGGCGTCGCGGCCGGAGGTGGACGCGAAGCGGATCGGGTGCGTGGGGGTGTCGCTGGGCGGGTACCGGTCGCTGCTGCTGGCGGGGTTGGACGAGCGGATCGCGGCGGGGTGCGTGGTCGGGTTTATGTCGACGGTGCGGCCGATGATCCGGAAGCATATGGACACGCACTCGTTCGTGCACTTCATTCCGGGGGTGCATGCGCGGCTGGACCTGCCGGACGTGGTGGCGCTGCGGGCGCCGAAGCCGCTGTTTGTGCAGCAGTGCAAGCGGGACGGGCTGTTCCCGTTGAGCGGGATGGAAGAGAGCGTGACGAAGCTGGCGGCGATTTACAAGAAGGCGGGCGCGGCGGGGGCGTTCCGATCGAAGTTCTACGACGAGAAGCACATCTTCAACATTGAGATGCAGGAGGAGGCGTTCGCATGGCTCGATTCGGTCTTGCAGTAGCGCTGACTGGCGGGTTGCTGCTGGCGGGTTGCGGGAAGGCGCCGGAGCCGGCGGCGGTTGCGGAGACGGTTGTGAAGGATGCGGCGTCGCCGGTTTATGACGCGGCGTTCTGGAAGACGTGGGGGGATGGGTTTGCGGAGTTGACCTCGTACGACTTGCAGTATCCGCGGTACGGGGCGAAGCGCGGGGGGACGGCGGTGGCGATTGTGGTCGCGGAGACGTTTGCCAATTCGCTGCGCGTGAAGAGCGACCCGGGCGTGCGGGGCAAGGACGATGAGTTTTCGGTGATGAAGTTGAACCTGGTGGAAGATTTTCAGACCGGGGTGTACGACTACAACCTGATGCTGCAGTCGTTTGTGGCGTTGGAGGGGGTGAACGGGCGCGCGGCGGGGGTGTTGACGAAGGCCGCGTGGAGCAGCCAGGAGTGGTGCGGGAACCTGTTCAAGCAGGCGCTCATCGACCGGGACGCGGCGCGGATTTCGAGCCACAGCTATTTTGACGGCGAGGGGGATCAGGAGACGAAGCTGGCGGTTCCGGGGGCGGCGTTCTTGAGTGAAGACGCGTTGTTTTTGTGGGCGCGGGGGATGGCTTGGCCGGCGATGAAGGCGGGGGAGACGCGGGAGGTTCCGCTGTTGTTTTCGATGCAATCGGCGCGGTTCAAGAAAGGCCCGGCGCAGATGGGGACGGCGGTGTTGACGCGGGAGGTGGGGGGAGAGTTCGACGTCTACCGGGCGAAGTTGAGCGACGGGCGGGAGCGGGCGTTCGAGGTGGAAAAGACGGCGCCGTTCCGCGTGGTGAAGTACACGGGGAGCGACGGGCTGGAGGCGAAGATGATCGCCTCCGAGCGGATGAAGTATTGGGAATTGAACAAGCCCGAGGGTGTGGCGGCGTTGGAGAAGTTGAAGCTGAAAGTCCGGCCGCCGCGGACCATGTAGGATTTTTCCTGGGTGACAGGCACCTAGGAAGGATCCTAGTATTCGTAGGGCCAGTGGGGCTTGGCGAACAGGCCGCCGTCGACGTAGAGCGTCTGGCCGGTGACGAAATCGGAGAGTTCGCCGCAGAAGAAAGCGACGGCGCGGCCGATGTCCATGGGCGTGCCGACGCGGCCGAGCGGGGTGACCGAGGCCCAGGTGCCGGCGTAGTCGCCCGCTTCCTCTTTCGTGCGTTCGATTTCGACGGCGCCGGGGGCGACGCAGTTGACGCGGATGCCGTACTTGCCGAGCTCAACGGCGGACACCTTGGTGAACTGCTCCATGCCGCCTTTGGAAGCGGTGTAGTTGACCAGGCGGGGGAAGGCCACCTTGTTGCAGCCAGAGCCGATGTTGACGATGCGG
Source organism: uncultured Solibacteraceae bacterium (assembly GCA_964393235.1). Lineage (GTDB taxonomy): Bacteria > Acidobacteriota > Terriglobia > Bryobacterales > Bryobacteraceae. The sequence goes on from CAYMTH010000014.1 coordinate 14,411, forward strand.
CCGGCGCCCTGTTCCTTCATGATGCGGGCGGCGGCCTGGGTGCAGAGGAAGCAGCCCTTCAGGTTCGTATCGAGGACGTGGTCCCACTCGTCTTCGGTGAGTTCGAGGAGGGCCTTCCAGGTTTGGACGCCGGCGTTGTTGACGAGGATGTCGAGGCGGCCGAAGTCCTTGCGGACCTGTTCAAACATGGCGTCGACCTGGTGGGCCTTGCCGACGTGGCCCTGGACGACGGTGGCGGTTACGCCCATGCCGCGGATTTCGGCGGCGGTGGCTTCGGCGCCGGGGAGATCGGAATTGTAATTGACGACGACGCTGGCGCCGTGGCGGGCGAGCTGGAGGGCGATGCCTTTGCCGATGCCCTGGCTGGCGCCGGTGACGAGGGCGACCTGGCCGTGGAGATCCGTGTTCATGTTCATCAGTTTAGTAGGCGCGGGGGATGAGCTTGTCGAGCTCGTCGATGGAAAAATCGGGCGACTGGCAGCAGGCGATCATGGGACGCTCCTTGGCTTCGATTTCGAGAGCGCGGTCGTAGACGAATTCGGCGACCTCGCGGGGGATGAGGGCGGCGCCGTGTTTGTCGCAGTGGAGGAGGTCGCCGGGGTGGACGAGGAGGCCGAAGACCTTGACGGGACGGTTGAACTCCTCGAGGTGGGCGTAGCCGTGGGAGACATGGAGGCCGGAGGCGAAGAAATGGAAGCCGAGGGGGCGGACCTCGTCGATGTCGCGGACGGAGCCGTTGGTGAGGAGGCCCTGGGAGCCGAGGGCCCTATGGATATTGGCGTTCACCTCACCCCAATAGGCGCCGCCGGAGACGGGGCTCAGGTCCTGGATGACGGTGATCTTGGGGCCGGGGGCGTCCTTGGTGTACTGCCAGTAGTGTTTGCGGTCGACATTGCGCGGGTTGGGCGCGGGCTGGCCGGAATGGATGGTGGCGGTGCAGGCGTAGCCGACCATGGGGCCGAGGTCGGGGAAGACGCAGTGGACGCCGGGTCCGGTGTAGGTGAACTCGCGGGGCATCACCTCGAAGGTTTCGACGGCGTTGGCTATTGTGCAGGAGTTGAAGCGGCGGAGGGAGAGGGGGTCCATTTTTTCGTGCTCAGGTAGAGGAAGAGGCCGAAGGCCAGGTAGATGACGGAGGTGGCGGAGAGGCAGGCGGCCATGCCGTAGTGCTGGGAGGCGGCGGCGATGGCGACGGGGGCGATGCCGCCGCCGAGCCAGCCGAGAGAGTTCATGATGCCGACGGCGGAGGCGCGGCGTTCTTCGGGGACGTAGTCGTAGAGGGTGGCCCAGATGTTGGCGTCGTAGAGGCCTTTGCAGAAGCCGAAGCCGACCATGGCGAAGATGAGGATGGAGACGTCGATGGTCCAGCCGGTGAGGAAGAGGAAGGGGACGCCGCCGAGGAGGCCGAGGGCCTGGGTGAGGGCGCGGCCGCCGAGTTTGCGCTTGGCGAAGCGGTCGGCGAGCCAGCCGCCGAAGAGGACGCCGAGGACGGAGGCGATCTGGAGGAAGGCGGTGGCGGAGAAGCCGGCCATGGTGAGGCTGAGTTTGAAGGTGCGGAAGAGGTAGGTGGGCAGCCAGGTGAGGAAGATGAGGGCGACGAAGTTGGCGCCGATGAAGGTGAGGGTGAGGACGTAGACCATGGGGTGGGAGAAGACGGCGCGGAGGGGGACCTGGATCTCCTTTTCCTTGGGGGCTTCCGGTTCGCGGATCATCTTCCAGAGGGCGAGGCCGAGGAGCGTGCCGGCGATGCCGAAGGTGTAGAAGCCCATGCGCCAGCCGTAGTGCTGGCCGAGGTAGCCGGCGAAGGTGCCGCCGGCGATGGTGCCGGCGTAGACGCTGGACTGGTGCATGGACATGGCGCGGGAGCGGGTGTCGGGCCCGTGGATGGCGGAAATGAGGGCCATGGAGGCGGGGAAGTAGAAGGCTTCGCCGAGGCCTTCGAGGCCGCGGAAGATGACGAGGTGGGAGTACTGCGTGGAGAGGGCGGTGGCGATGGTGATGAGGGACCAGGCGATGAGGCCGCCGAGGACGACGGTTTTGCGGGAGAGGCGGTCGCCGACCCAGCCGGCGAAGGGGCCGGCGGCGGCGTAGACCCAGGTGAAGGCGGATCCGACGATGCCGAGCTGGACGTCGGTGAGGCTCATCTCCTTACCGATCAGGGGGAATACCGAGAAGATGGCCTGGCGGTCTGCATAATTAAAGAAGCAGACGAACCACAGCATGGCGACCAGCCACCATTTATAAGCGGAGTTTTGCATCGATCCTGTGATTGTAGAACTTGGGCCGATATTTCGCTTGCCGGAGGGTGGGGATTCTGCGCAAACTGAAGTTTTCGGAGGCACCGGCAAGTTGAGTCTGAAGATGAGCGAAAATTCCCACTCGTTGGAACCGGCGGATCGATGGACGACGACCGACGCGGCGGAGATGTACGACGTCGCGGCGTGGGGGAAGGGGTACTTCTCGATCAGCGCCGAGGGACACGTTTGCGTGCATCCGGGCAAGGATCCGGCACGGTCCGTGGACCTGAAGAAGCTGGTGGACACGCTGGTGCTGCGGGGGATTAACCCGCCGATCCTGATTCGTTTTGGCGAGATTCTGGAAAACCGGCTGGCGGAGATGCACGGGGCGTTCCGGACCGCGATCGCCGAGCACAACTACAAGGGCACGTACCAGTGCGTGTTCCCGATCAAGGTGAACCAGCAGCGGCAGGTGGTGGAAGAGGTCTTCCAGTACGGGCGGCCGTATCACTTCGGGATGGAGGCGGGTTCGAAGCCGGAGCTGATGGCGGTGATGGCGATCGCCGACAACGAGACGCCGATCCTGTGCAACGGTTTCAAGGACGATGAGTACATCGAGCTGGCGATGATGGCGCGGAAGATCGGGCGCAACATCACGCCGGTGGTGGAGAAGTACACGGAGCTGGAGCTGATTCTGAAGCACGCGGAGCGGCTGGGCGTGAAGCCGGCGATCGGTGTGCGGTTGAAACTGGCGAGCCGGGGTTCGGGGCGGTGGAAGAGCTCGGGCGGGTACCGTTCGAAGTTCGGGTTGACGGTGACGGAAGCGATGCGGGCGCTGGAGCGGCTGAAGTCGCTCGGGATGGGTGATTGCCTGAAGCTGATCCACTTCCATCTGGGGAGCCAGATTACGAACATCCGGCAGATCAAGGGCGCGGTGATCGAGGCGGCGCGGATCTACGTGGAGTTGAAGCGGGCGGGCGCGGGGCTGGAGTACATCGACGTCGGCGGCGGCCTGGGTATCGACTACGACGGGTCGCAGACGGACTTCGAATCGAGCGTGAACTACACGCTGCAGGAGTACGCCAACGACGTCGTTTATCACATCCAGAACGTGTGCGAAGAGGCGGAAGTCCCGACGCCGAACATCATCAGCGAGAGCGGGCGGGCGGTGGCGGCGTACCATTCGCTGCTGGTGTTCAACGTGCTGGGCGTGAGCGGGTTTGGCGACGAGGAGGTGCCGTCGGCGCCGAACGAGGAGTGGGAGCAGCCGGTGCTGGACCTGTACCACTCGATGCACTCGGTTTCGCAGAAGAATCTGCTGGAGAGCTACCACGACGCGCAGGGGGCGCTGGATTCGGCGTTGAACCTGTTCAGCCTGGGCTACCTGTCGCTGGAGCAGCGGAGTATCGCGGAGAACATGTACTGGCATGTTTCGCGGAAGGTGTTGAAGCTGGCGAAAGAGCTGGATTACTTTCCGGAGGAGTTGGAAGGGTTGGAGAGCATGTTATCCGACACTTACTTTTGCAACTTCTCGTTGTTCCAGTCGATGCCGGACAGCTGGGCGGTGAAGCAGTTATTCCCGGTGATGCCGATTCACCGGTTGGAAGAGCGGCCGACGCAGCACGGTGTGCTGGGAGATATCTCGTGTGACAGCGACGGTAAGATCGACCGGTTCATCGACCGGCGCGACGTGAAGAGCACGCTGGAACTGCACCGGTTCAATCCGGGCCAGCCGTACTTCCTGGGGGCGTTCCTGGTGGGCGCGTATCAGGAGATTCTGGGCGATCTGCACAACCTGTTCGGCGATACGAACGCGGTGCACGTGGCGCTGGACGCGAACGGCGAAGTGGTGCTGGACCACGTGATTCAGGGCGATACGGTGCGTGAGGTGCTCGATTACGTGCAGTTCAATTCGCGTTCGCTGGTGGAGGCATTCCGGAAGGACGTCGAGGTCGCGGTGCGCGAAGGGAAGCTGGGTTACGAAGAGGCCGGCCGGTTGGTGCGGTTCTACGAGGACGGCATCCACGGGTACACGTATCTGGAATCGGTGGAATGAAGCTGCTGGTCTTTTCCGATATCCACATGGATAAGAAAGCCCTGGAACGGCTGATGGCCGTTGAGGCGGACTTATACGTGTGCGCGGGCGACCTCGTTACCTGGGCGCGCGGGCTGGATACGATGGCGGAGTTATTGCAGCCGCGGGCGGAAAAGATGTATATGTTGCCCGGGAATCACGAGTCCGAGAGCGATATTGCGCGGGTGTGCGATCAGTACGGATTTACGAATCTGCATGGGAAGTCGATCGAGGCGGGCGGGGTGCATATCGCGGGGTTGGGGTATTCGAGTCCGACGCCGTTCAACACACCGGGCGAGTATACGGAGGCGCAGATGGCGGAGCGGCTGGCGCCGTTCGCGGGGTTGAAGCCGCTGGTGTTGATCTGCTATTGCCCGCCGAAGGACACGGAGCTGGATGGGTTGAAGCCGGGGGCGCATTTCGGGAGCCAGGCGGTGCGGGAGTTCATCGACGCCTATGAGCCGGCGCGGTTCTTTTGCGGGCACATTCACGAGTGCGAGGGGCGCGACGTGATGATCAGACATACGCGCGGGGCGAATGTGGGCAAGCGCGGGTACCTGCTGGACCTTACGACGCTGGAGGCGTGAGGGGCGGGAGGTCGGTGAGGGCGAAGTCGTCTCCTTTATAGAGGAGCGGGAGGCCGGCGACTTTCGCGGTGGCGTAGCTGTTGCAGTCGCCCATGTTGAGGGCGGCGGGGTGGCGGCCTTTGCCGAATCTGCGGGCGGCGTCGACGGCCTCGATGGCGTGGAGTCGGTCGAAGGGGACGATCCGGACCTACCATTTCTCCAGGAGACGGAGGACGGAGCCGAGTCCGTCGGGGCCGGTGCGGTATTGCATTACGGCGGCGGCCTCGGCCAATGTGGGTGCGCCGATCAGGAGTTCGCCATACGAATCGATCTCGGTGAGGTAGTGTTCGTAGCCGGGTTCTTCGAGGAGAACCGCCAGGAGGATCGACGAATCGAGGACGCAGGCGTTATTCCCAGAGGGCATCCCATTCTTCTTTCGTGACCGGTTTGCCGCGATACTCCGGCTTGACCAGCGGCCAGACGTCCCGTTCCAGCCACTCGCGGAGGCCTTCGCTGCGCTTGCGCCGGGGCAGGGTGAGCTTTTCTTTGCGGGCGAGCAGGGCCTGGCGGATGGCCTCGGTCTTGGACTCGCCGGTGAGGGCGGCGACTTCGGCGGCGAGGCGTTCGACTTCCGGGTTCTTGATATTCAGGCCCATGGTAGATTCCTGCCCGAATTCTACCATTTGGTGAGGACGCTACAATAGGGAGGTTATGACGTTGGACGAACTCACGCGGGAGTATGAACCGCTCCGCCAGCAGGCTAGCGCTGTGCGGAGCTATCTTTGACGCGGCTAAGAAGCGCGCGGAGCTCGCGAAAACTGAAGATTTGATCGCCTCGGTGGACTTCTGGAACGATGCGGAACGCAGCCAGAAGGTGATGCAGGACCGGAAGCGGCTGGAAAAGTCGATCGGGGAAGACGCCGAGGTTGGCGGGATGACCGAGGAACTCGACGCTTATTTTGAGTTGGCGCGCGAGGGCGAGGCGGTTCTGGACGACATCGGCGCGGGCATCAAGAAGCTGCGGGCGCGGCTGGAGGAGTTGGAGACCGGCATGTTGCTGTCGGGCGAGAACGACTCGAAGTCGGCGATTCTAACGATTCACCCGGGCGCCGGCGGGACGGAGAGCCAGGATTGGGCCGAGATTCTGCTGCGGATGTTCCTGCGGTGGTGCGAGCGGAGCAACTTTCAGGCGGAGATCACGGACCGGCTGGAAGGGGAAGGCGCGGGCATCAAGTCGGCGACGGTGGAAATCAACGGCGAGAACGCGTACGGGTTGCTGCAGAGCGAGATCGGCGTGCACCGGTTGGTGCGGATTTCGCCGTTCGACGCCAACGCGCGGCGGCATACCTCTTTCGCGTCGGTGTTTGTGATTCCGCAGATCGACGATGATGTGAATATCGAGATCAAGCCCGAGGACTTGAAGATCGACGTGTTCCGGGCGAGCGGGGCCGGCGGGCAGCACGTGAACCGGACGGAGTCGGCGGTGCGGTTTACGCACATTCCGACGGGGCTGGTGGTGCAGTGCCAGACGGAGCGGTCGCAGCACAAGAACCGGGCGTCGGCGATGAAGCAGATGCGGGCGAAGCTGTACGAGTACGAGATGAACAAGCGCCGGGCGGCGGAGAAGAAGCTGGAAGAGTCGAAGATGGAGATTAACTTCGGCAGCCAGATCCGCAGCTATGTGCTGGCCCCGTACCGGATGGTGAAAGACCACCGTACGAAACTGGCGATCGGTGACGTGGATCGTGTGTTGGACGGCGACCTGGGCGATCTGATGCACGCGTTTCTGGTGTTCAAAAAGACCGGCAAGACGGCCGGCGACGATAAAGACCTTGACGACTAACGCCGAATTGGACCGGGCGGTGGCGCTGCTGCGCGAGGGCCGCCTGGTGGCTTTTCCCACTGAGACTGTTTACGGGTTGGGCGCGAATGCGCTCGACGCGGCGGCGGTGCGGCGGATTTTCGAGGCGAAGGGGCGGCCGTCGACGAGTCCGCTGATCGTGCATGTTTCGAGCGTGGCGATGGCGAAGCGGGTGGTTTCTGTGTGGCCGGAGGCGGCTGAGAAGCTGGCCGCGCGGTACTGGCCGGGGCCGTTGACGCTGGTGTTGCCGAAAGCGAAGCGGGTACCGGCGGAGGTGACGGCCGGGTTGGACACGGTAGGCGTGCGGATGCCGGCGCATCCGGTTGCGCTGGCGCTTATCCGGCGGGGGCGGATGCCGCTGGCCGGTCCGAGCGCGAATAAGTTCACGCAGTTGTCGCCGGTGACGGCGGAGCAGGTGCGACGGGGGCTGGGCGACGGGGTCGATATGGTGATCGACGGGGGGCCTTGCCGGGTGGGGATTGAGTCGACGGTGCTGTCGCTGGCGGGTCCGGTGCCTGTGCTGTTGCGGCCGGGGATGGTGAGCCGGGAGCAGATCGAGGCGTTGATCGGGCCGGTGGCGCTGGCCGGCGCGGTTTCGGATGGGGAGGCGCATGCGTCGCCGGGTCAGCACAGCAAGCACTATTCGCCGCAGGCGCCGCTGCGGTTGGGGCACCCGGATCGGCTGGAGGGGACGGCGTATTTATGGTGGGCGGTGGAGCGGGAGGCCCAGTATTCGGTGCGGATGCCGAATGATCCGGACCGGTATGCGGCCATGCTGTACGATACATTGCACCGGGCGGACGTGCTGGGGGTGCGGGAGATCGTGGTGGAGCCAGTGCCGTTGGGTGTCGACTGGGACGGGATTCGCGACCGGTTGGCGCGGGCGGCGGCGAAGTAAGATTCGCTGTTACAATCCAAGGCGATGGAGCC
>CAYMTH010000015.1:0-15827 GCA_964393235.1 uncultured Solibacteraceae bacterium
ATCGATCCGAACGCGTCGAAGTTCCGTTTGCGGCTGGCGTATTCGCCGATTCCCCGGTGGGGCGTCTACGCGGAAGAGCGGATACCGAAGGGGCGGAAGATCATTGAATACACCGGCGAGCGGATCAGCCGGCGGGAGACGAAGCGGCGGTACGAGGAGCGGAAGGAGAACTATCTCTTTACGCTGAACAGTTACTGGACCGTGGACGGCGCGGTGGGCGGCAGCGGGGCGCAGTACATCAACCACTGCTGCGATCCGAACTGTTTTTCGCAGATCCGGAACGGCCACATTCTGTACATGGCCAAGCGGGATATCGAACCGGGCGAGGAGTTGACGATCGACTACCGGTTCGACAAAGACGTGGAGCGGGTGGAGTGCAAGTGCGGCGCGGCGGCGTGCCGCGGCACCATCAACTTGAAGGAATAGCGCGGCGGCCGCAGATCTGTTCGCGGAAGCGGCGGCCCTGCCAGGGGAGGCCGTGGCGGGCTTCGAGTTCGAGCAGGCGGTTGTACTTGGCGAGGCGCTCGCTGCGGGTGATGGAACCGATCTTGATCTGGCCGGCGCCGGTGGCGGTGGCGAGGTCGGCGAGGAAGCTGTCCTCGGTTTCGCCGGAGCGGGCGGAGACGACGGCGGCGTAGCCGTTGGCGCGGGCGAGGCGGCAGACTTCGAACGTTTCGCTGAGGGTTCCGATCTGGTTCATTTTGACGAGCACGGCGTTGGCGCAGTGTTCGTCGATGCCGCGGCGGAGGCGGGCGGGATTGGTGGTGAAGAAGTCGTCGCCGAGGAGCTGGGTGGTGGCCGAGAGGCGGGCGGTGAGGGTGCGCCAGCCGGACCAGTCGTCTTCGAAGAGGCCGTCTTCGATGGAGACGACGGGGAAGCGGCGGGTCCATTCGGCGAGGAGGTCGACCATGGCGTCGCTGGAGAGCGTACGGCCTTCGGTGCGGAGGTTGTAGTGGCCGTTTTCGAAGAAGTGGGAGGAGGCGACGTCGATGGCGATGGAGACCTGGGCGGCGGGCTGGTAGCCGGCGGCTTCGATGGAGTCGGTGAGGAGCTGGAGGGCGGCCTGGTTGGAGGGCAGGAGCGGGCCCCAGCCGCCTTCGTCGGCGACGCCGGTTAGGGTGTAACCGGCGCGACGGATGAGCTGGGCGGCGACGGTGTGGATTTTGACGGTGGCGTCGAGGGATTCGGCGTAGCTGTCGAAGCCGTGGGGGATGACGAGGAAGTCCTGGAACTCGATGTTGGCGCCGGCGTGGAGGCCGCCGGAGAGGATGTTGATCATCGGGACCGGGAGGGCGGGGGCGCCGAGGGAGAGCGTTTCAAAGAGCGGCTGGCGGCGGGAGACGCTGACGGCGCGGGCGACGGCGCAGGAGACGCCGAGCAGGGCGTTGGCGCCGAGGCGGGACTTTTGCGGGGTGCCGTCGAGGTCGATGAGGGCGCGGTCGAGGGCGGGCTGGTCCTCGGCGTCGCGGCCGCGGAGGGCGGCGAGGATCTCGGTATTGACGTGGGAGGCGGCGCGGAGGGTGCCCTTGCCGGCGTAGCGAGCGGGGTCGCCGTCGCGGAGTTCGACGGCTTCGTGGGTGCCGGTGGAGGCGCCGGAGGGGACCTGCGCGACGGCGGCGGAGCCGTCGGAAAGGACGGCTTCGACGGAGAGGGTGGGGCGGCCGCGGGAGTCGAGGATCTCCCAGGCGTGGAGCGATTGGATTTTCAGAGACATTGCCAGATTTCTTCGAGATGCGCGGCGGGGCGCGCGATTTGGGACTTGGCGACGCGGCGGAGGTTGTCGCGTTCGGGGGGCGTGAGGTACTCGGCCGGGGACTTGCCGTCGGCGCGGGCGAGCAGGAGGCCGCCCAGGTGGGCGACGGTTTCGGGCCAGAGCCAGGGTTCGGCGAGGTCGAGGGCGTGCCAGAAGGCCCGGGCGCAGTCAAGCAGCGCGGGGGCGAGGGCGGGGAGGTGGATCGACTTCATGACGAGGTGGCAGAGGAGGAAGCCGGTGTCGAAGCAGGGGGTGCCGTAGTGGACGACTTCGAAGTCGATGGCCATGACGTCGGGGCCGGCGGTGAGGAGGTTTTTGGGGCTCCAGTCGCCGTGGACGAGGGAGACGCGGCGGGTGCGGCAGGATTCGATCAAGCGATCGAAGTGGGCGGCGCAGTCGGGGTGGCGGGCGGCGGTGAAGCGGTAGTAGGGGTCGAGGCGGAGTTCGTCGAAGACGGTCTGGTCGCCGAACTGCTGTTCCCAGGCGGGCGATTGCCAGGTGGCGCGGAGGATGGCGCCGAGGGTGCGGCCGGCGGCGGAGGCGACGGCGGGGTCGGCGTGGCCGGCGAGGAGGACGGTTTTCCAGTCGGCGGCGCCGGCGCGGGCGGCTTCCATGGCGTAGATGCAGTTGGGGCGGTCGAGGAAGAGAACGGGGGGGACGGCGCCGGGGGGCAGGAGGGGGGCGGCGGCCTGGAGGGCTTCGGCTTCGCGGAGGGTGCGGTCGGGGCGGGAGCGCCAGTCGGCTTCGACGCGGAGCTTTTCGAGTGCCTGTTTACAGACGATGCGGCCGGCGGGGCCGGTGACGAGCAGGACGGTGTTGGACACGCCGCCGCCCAAGGGGAGGACGGTCGAATCGAGGGCGCCGGGCCATCCGGCGCGGTGGAGGTACTCCCGGGCGTTGTCGGCAGTTAACTGAAACAAACCAAAAGGATATCAGGTACTGCGGGAGAAGAGGCCGAAGAGGCCGGAGAGGGCGCCGTTGGCGCGGGTTTTTTCCATTTTGTTTGCATCGTGAACGCCAATAGTTCCTGTAATTCGGCGTGCGATCTCGGTGATTTTTTTTCCGACTGGAGTTTTTGGGGAGAGCGGTTTGCCTTCGAGCAATGCACGCTGAGTACTTTCGTAATCGCTCGGGATCAGCTGGTAGATTTCGCTTTGCAGGGCGGTTTCGATCATCTCCTTGGTGAGGCCGACTTCGCGGTTGAAGCGGTTGATGACGAGGTGGATCCGCTGGCGGGGGATGTTGTGCGCCTCGTAGTAGTTGAGCGCGCGCTGGGCGGCCTGTAGGGCTGGGAGTTCGTTGGTGGTGACCAGAAAGATTTGTTCGGAACTGCGCAGGCAGCTAAGCGTCCAATCGCCGTAGGCGTTGCCAAGGTCGGCGACGACGTAATTGTAGATGTGGCGGGAGAAATCGAGGATTAGGCGAGTGTTGGAGTTATCCTGGGCGCCTTCTACCGGATTTTCCGGGGAGAGCAGGACATCGACCCCGGAATAGGTTTGGACCACACCGCGCCAGACGTCTAGGTCCAGGCTCGCACCTTGGCTGAGAATGTCGATAAAAGTAAAGGATGGCTTCAGCTTCATCTGGAAGGCGAGAGTGCCGGTGATGGGGTCAAGGTCGGCGAGCAGCGTGTTTTCCGAGCCGGCCTTCTTGAGTTGCATGGCTAGGTTGAAGGCGATGGTGCTGGCGCCGCAGGCTCCCTTGGCTGGGACGACGCTGATCACCTTGCCCTGCTCGGCGACGAGCTCGGGGATGAGTTGGGCCAGTTTGTCGATGACGGTCCGGAACTGATCGCTGGTGAACGGCTGGGTGAGGAAGTCCTTGGCGCCGATGCGGAGGGCCTGCAGCAGGACCTGCGGGTTGTTGTCGGGGACGAGGGCTACGATCGGGATCGAGGGGTAGACTGCGACGATGGCGGCTAGCGCCTCCAAGCCGATGACGTGATTGGTGATCAAGTCGAGGAAGCAGATGAGCCCGGACCTGCCGATGTCGCCTAAACTACCGTCGGTCGGATATCCTTGCAGTTCAATAACTTGCGCGGATGGGATTTCGCGCGACACGATAGGCAGCAATTCGGAAGTGATTTTCCTTCCAGGTGTCACCAGGACTATGCGCCACGATTCCGCCAGCAACGAAACTCCTCTTTCTTAATTGTAGCGGGCCTACTCCGCACTTTCGCAGAGTCCCCTATTGACCTCATCGGCTGAACCCGGCAAAAACATAAGGCCTCCCGCCCGCGGTATTCGACCGATTTCTTTCGCCTGACCCTCCAATCTTACTAAAACCCCATCGGGGCGGGACGATATGCGGTTTCAGAGGGTGATAGCCCGTGAAAGGAAGGCATTAGAACAAATGGACATCAACGGAAGAAAGACGGTTGCCGTCTGCGAGTCCCAGCCGGTGACGGCGGAGGGGCTGCACGCCATCGTTGCGCGCTGCAAGGATATGGCGTTTTTGGGACGAACCGATTCGCTGCCCGCGGCGAGTGAAATTGTGCGGCAGCTCCGGCCCGATGTCTGCCTGGTGGACAAGTCGTTGGGCATTCAGGCGGTGATGGAGTGGGTGACGCAGGCCAAGATGCTTTCGCAGCACGCAACCGAGGTGGTGGTGTGGGGCGTGTCGATCACCGAGGCCGAGGCGTTGCGGCTGCTGCAGGCCGGCGCGAAGGGCATTCTGCGGAAGACGTCGGACGCCGCGACGGTCGTCGCCTGCCTGGAGGCGGTGTCGAACGGGTCGAGCTGGATGGCCGATTCCGTGTTCCGCGACACCTACCGGATGGAGCGGCGGTCGCGCAGCGAGCTGACGTCGCGGGAGCACCAGGTGCTGGAGCTGGTCGAACAGGGAATGAAGAACAAGGACATCGCGCGGGAGCTGGGGATCCGGCCGGGAACGGTCAAGATTCACCTGAAGCACATCTTTGAAAAGACCGGTGTGCGCGGCCGGTACGGGTTGGCGCTGTCGGTGATGCGGGAAAAAGGTTTACTCGAGATGGCCCCCGTTCATTAGCGGTGCTCCGAGGTCAGCGTGATATGCTGGCGGAATATGCCGCTAGACGCGCAGCCCCTTTGCCGGAATGTGCGGAAGTCGCTTGTATTTCTGACTTTTTCGGCGGTTCTGGCCTACGCGGCCGAGACGCCGAAGCTGGTCGAGATCCTGGCATCCGAACTTGACCGGAACTTTCAGTCGCTGAAGGAAAAAGGCGATCCGAAGCCGTATTTTGCGGCTTACGCGATCACCGATAACGAGATCACTTCGATGGAGGCGACCTCCGGGTTGCTGGCCTCGAAGGACACGCGGCGGGGGCGGAACCTCGACGTGACGGTCCGGGTCGGTTCGCCGAAGCTGGACAACTACCGGCGGCAGTCGCGCGATGTGGCGCAGTTCACGCTGGGCAGCATGGTTTCGCTGGACGATAATCCGAATGCGTTGAAGCGGCGGCTGTGGCTCGATACCGATTCGGTTTACCGGTCGGCGTCGCAGCGGCTGACCAATATCAAATCGAACACGCAGCTGAAGGTTGACGCGGCCGATCCGTCGGACGATTTTTCGCCCGCCGAGCCGGCCGTCGACTTCCGGAAGGTGCCCGAATTCAAGATCGACGAGAAGCAGTGGGCCGAGCGGCTGCGGAGTTGGTCGAAGAAGCTGGCGTCGTCGCCGGAGGTTCTGTCGAGCCAGGTGGTTTTCTCGGTACAGCGTGAGGTGAAGACGCTGGTCAATACGGAAGGCACGCGACTGCAGCATGGGCGGACGTTTGCGCGGATCATGATCTCGGCGCGCGGGAAGGCGTTTGACGGGATGGATCTGGCGACGTCGGACACGATCGAGGCCGATGAGCCCGGGCGGCTGCCGGATGCGAAGACGGTGGAGGCGCGGGTGGATAAGGTCATGAACGACCTGAAGGGCCTGCTGCGCGCGCCTGAGGTGGACCCGTTCGTCGGGCCGGCGATTCTCTCGGGCCGGGCGTCGGGCGTGTTCTTCCACGAGATCTTCGGGCACCGCATCGAGGGGCACCGGCAGAAGGATGAATCCGAAGGCCAGACCTTTACCAAGCGCGTGGACAAGGAGGTGCTGCCGAACTTTCTGAGCGTCTCCTTCGACCCGACGCTGAAGCGGTTCGCCAACGAGGATTTGTACGGCTGGTACGACTACGACGACGAGGGGGTGAAGGCGCGGAAGGTGTCGGTGGTCGAGGGCGGCATTTTGAAGACCTTCCTTCTTTCGCGGTCGCCCATCGCCGGGTTCCCGCTGTCGAACGGACACGGACGGCGGCAGCCGGGCGCGGAGATCGTGGCGCGGCAGTCGAACCTGATCGTCGATTCGGCGAAGAAGGTGCCGCATGCGGAGTTGCGGAAGATGCTGATCGAAGAGATCAAGCGGCAGGGGAAGCCGTACGGGCTGTATTTTGAATCGGTGACCGGCGGCTACACGACGACGCGGAGCGCGGGGCTGCAGGCATTTACGGTGATCCCGCTGGTGGTCTACCGGGTGTATCCGGACGGGCGGCCGGACGAGCTGGTGCGCGGCGCCGATATCGTCGGCACGCCGCTGGCGAGCTTCGCGAAGATCATGGCCACGTCGGATAAGGTCGAGGTATTCAACGGGTATTGCGGCGCCGAGTCCGGAAGCGTGCCGGTGTCGGCGTCGTCGCCGGCGCTGCTGGTGAGCGAGATCGAAGTGCAGCGGAAGAACCGGTCGCAGGACCGGCCGCCGCTGCTGCCGCGGCCGACGGCGGGAGGTGCGGAATGAAGCGCCGCACGTTGTTGACGCTGCCGTTGGGCGGGCTGCTGCTGCAGGGGCAGCCGAAGGTGGACGATCCGTTTCTCGAGGCGATGGGGGCGGAGTTGGAACGGTCGCTGCGTCTGGCGATCGCGGGCGAACGGCCCTACTACATCGAGTACGCGATCGAGGACGGCGTGAACTTTACCTGCCAGGCGACGCTTGGCGGGCTGCTGTCGTCGAATGTCTCGCCGTACCGGATTCCGCGCGTGGTGGTTCGCGTGGGCAGCTACGAGTTCGACAACACCAACGCGGTCTTTACGGGACAGGTGCGGGTGGCGCGGTTCGACAACGGACGGTGGCCGCAGGAGTTCAGCCGGGCGCAGATTCAGCAGGACCTGTGGCTGGCGACGGACCGGGCGTACAAAGCCGCGGTGCAGGAGATCACCTACAAGAAGTCGGCGCTGCAGAACGTGACGATGTCGGAGAAGTTGAACGACTTCGCCAAGCAGGCGCCGCTTGTGAAGATCCTGCCGGCGGCCAAGAGCAAGCTGGACGCGAAGAAGTGGGAGGGCGTGGCGCGGCGGCTGTCGGCCGTGTTCGCCGCGTTCCCGAAGATTCTCGATTCGCGCGTCGAAATCGACGATTCCGCCTCGACGGCGTACCTCGCCAATACCGAGGGGACGCGTGTGCGGGTGCCCGAGACGCTGTGCGGCGTCCGGGCGCGGGCCGAGGCGTTCGCCGCCGACGGCGCGGTGATCCGGAGCCATCGCTACTTCCACGCCTTCCGGCTGGAAGATCTGCCGCCGGAAGAAACGATGCGGCAGTCGATCGAGGAGATGGCGCGGAACCTGACGGCGCTTGTCGATGCGCCGGTGGGGGAGACCTACAGCGGTCCGGTGCTGTTTGAATCGTTCGCGGCGGGGCAGTTGTTCGCGCAGGTGTTCGGCGGGCAGTTGCAGGCGACGCGGGACCCGGTCTCCGTGCCCGGGCGGCCGTTGAACGTACCGCCGTCGGAGCTCGAAGGTCGCTTGAACGGGCGTGTGCTGCCGGATTTCTTCGACATCGTCGACGACCCGCGGGCGCAGTTTAATGGGCGTCCGCTGTTCGGCAATATGGAAGTGGACGGCGAGGGCGTGGCGCCGGAGAAGCTGACGCTGGTGGAGCAGGGTACGCTGAAGACGCTGCTGTACACGCGGCAGCCGGTGCGCGGCCACGAAGGTTCGAACGGCCGCGGGCGCATGCCGGGCGCGTTCGGCCATGCGGCGGCGCTGCCCACCAATCTGCTGGTGCAGGCCAAAGGCGGCGTGCCCGCGGCGGAGTTGAAGAAGAAACTGATCGAACTGGTGCAGCAGCGGCGGAAGCCGTACGGGATTCTGGTGCGGCGCCTGGACTATCCGTCGTCGGCGGGCATCGTTGAACTGCGCCGGCTGGCGAATGCGATGCAGGGCTCGGGGTCGTCGAAGCCGTTCAGTTCGCCGCTCGAGATCTTCCGCGTGTATCCGGACGGGCGCGAGGAGCCGGTGCGGGGCCTGCGCTTCCGCGGGGTGAACGTGCGGTTGATGCGGGACATTCTGGCCGCCGGCAACGACGCGACGCCGGTCGAGTACCTGCTCAACGCCGCGCCGCTGGCGCTGATGGGCGCGGGCGGCTACGTGGTCGGCGCGTCGGTGGTGTGTCCGTCGCTGTTGTTTGATGAAATGGATCTGGAGCGTCCGCAGGAAGAACGGCCCCGGCCGCCGATCGTGGCGCCGCCGCCGATCGAAAGCGGCACGTAACCGGACGATGGGTCTATTAACGCGGGCGGTATTCCGCGAAATCATCGCCGGCGCCTCGGTCGGCACCTTGCTGTTCACGTTCGTGCTGTTTTTGCGCAGCGCGAGCATCCTGTTTGAACAGCTGGTGCGCGGGTCGGCGCCGCCGGCGACGGTGGGATACCTGTTCCTGCTGGTGCTGCCGTTCGTGCTGATGTTCACGATTCCGGTGGGCGTGCTGGTGGGGGTGCTGATCGGCCTCAGCCGGATGTCGAGCGACGGCGAGATCATCGCGCTGCGGGCGGCGGGCGTGTCGACGCGCCGGTTGATGGCGCCGGTGGTGGGCTTCGCGCTGCTGGGCACGGGGATTACGGCGGCGTGTTCGCTGTGGATCAACCCGTGGGCGGTGCGGGAGACGATCCGCGTGTTGAACCAGATCGCGGCCGACCAGATGACGGCGGAGATCCAGCCGCGCGTGTTCGCCGAGCAGTTTCCGAACAAGACCCTCTACGTGGGCGACGTCATTTCCGGGCCCGTCATCCGCTGGCGCAACGTCTTCATCGCCGACATGACTCCGCCGGAACAGCGCAGCCGGACGACGCAGGAGGCGGCCGGCGACGCGCCGCGGATCACCATCGCGAGCGAGGCGCTGGCGGTGCCGGACTCGGCGCACAACTCGATCCAGCTGCGGCTGCTGAACGGCAGCTCGCACGAGGTGGGCAAGGAAGAGGAGCGTTACTTCAACATCCGTTTCCCGATGCTCGATCAGTTGCTGGCGGCCAAGCCGCCGGAAGAGCAGCGGGCCAAGGCGTTCACGGGGCTGGACACGGCGCCGCTGCGCGAGGAGGCGAAGAAGTCGCGCGACGCCGATATCGAGCTGCAGCGAAGGTTCTCGCTGCCCCCGGCGTGCCTGCTGCTGGCGCTGGTGGGGTTGCCGCTGGGGGTGTCGAGCCGGAAATCGGGCAAGTCGGCCGCGTTCGTCACGACGGTGTTTTTGTCGTTCCTCTACTTCATGGCGCAGGTGAGTCTCATCGGCCTGGCGAAGCAGGGGCGGTTGGAGCCGGTGGTTGCCGCATGGGCGCCGAACATTGGATTTCTATTGCTGGGCGTGGTGCTGCTGGTGCGGTTGGAGACGCCGGGCGATTCGGATTTTATCGGCTCGATTCGCGGCTGGGCCACCGATACGTGGAAGGGGTTCGCGTCCCGCTGGCGGCGGCGCGAAACGGGCAAGACGAGGCGCGCCGAAAGCGTGGCGGCGTTCCGCCTGCTGCCGCAGTTGATCGATACCTACATTCTCAGCACGTACCTGTTCTACTTCGGCGTGTGGCTGACGAGTTTTGTGCTGCTCATCCAGGTGTTCACATTCTTCGAACTGCTGAGCGACATTCTGCGCAACAACATCCCGATGGCGAAGGTGGCCACTTACCACCTGTTCCTGTCGCCGAAGCTGATCTACGATTCGACGCCCATTTCGGGCATGGTGGCCGTGCTGATTACCTTCGCCGTGCTGTCGAAGCAGAATGAGGTGACGGCGTTCAAGGCCTCCGGCGTAAGCCTGTACCGGCTCGCGCTGCCGATTCTGCTCGTCAGCCTTGCGCTTTCCGGGATGCTGTTCGCTTTCGATTATTACGTTGTTCCGGACGCGAACCTGATCCAGGACGGGATCCGCAACGAGATCAAGGGGCGCGCCGTGCGCACGTTCCTGCGGCCGGACCGGCAGTGGATCTACGGGAAGGGTTCGCGCATCTTCCACTACAAGTATTTCGACCCGTCGGCGAAGGTGATGGCCGGCGTGCACGTTTACGAGATCGAGCCGGGAACGTTCCGGCTGCGGCGCCATATCTACGCCGAACGCGCGCAATGGGAGGCGGGCATCGGCACGTGGATCTTCCAGAACGGGTGGTCGCGCAATGTCGACAACGTTCGCGACTACCAGACCTGGCAGGTGAAGACGTTCCCCGAACTCACCGAAACTCCGGAGCACTTCCTGCCGGAAGAGAAGCAGTACAAGCAGCTCAATTTCCACCAGCTCGCCGACTACATCAACGAACTCGGGCAGAGCGGCTTCGACACGGTGCGGCTGCGCGTGCAGTATCACCGCAAGTTCTCCGTGCCGCTGTTCCCGTTTATTCTCGCGATCATCGCGGTGCCGTTCTCGTTCTGGGTGGGCAACCGCGGGGCGATGACGGCGATCGGGGCGAGCTTCATCATCGCCATCGCCTACCTGGCGGTGAATCAGCTGTTCGAACAGATCGGGAATCTCAACCAGTTGCCGCCGACGCTGGCTGCGTGGAGTCCGAACGTGATCTTCTCCTTCGCCGGACTGTACGCGATGACGCGGCTGCGCAGCTAGGGTGAGAACATCCGCCGGCCGTTCGCGCCACTCCCCGTAGAGGCACACGGATATGGACGATTTTCGAGAGCTGCTGCTGACGGCGCAGAAGGAACAGAAGGGCGTACAGGTGCACGTGAACGGGCAGTCGATCCCGCTGTTGGTGACCGGGGTCGGCCTCGAGTTTGTCGAGGGCAAGAGCCGCGAGTTCAGCAAGATCTTGATCCGGCTGGACCGGATAGACGCGGTGGCGCGGTCTTAGCGGCGCAGGCCGGCCATTTCGAGGTGCGCTTCGGCCAGGTCGAGCCAGCCGCAGTTGGTCGAGTTCTGCACAAAGGTCAGCGTTTCGACGGGGAAACTGCGCGGGCCGCTGTATTCGCGCCAGCGAGCTTCGCACAACTGCAGCGCACCGGCGTGCTCGGCTTCGGAGATCTCCTGGGCCAGCGTGATGTGCGGGTGGTATCGGAACGGTTCGGCGTAGGCCAGGGACTGCGCGTTCAGTTCGTCGTGCATGGCGTGCAACTCCGGCAGCCCGCCGTCGATGGCGATATAGATCACGTTCGTCACCGGGAAGACTTCGATCTGCCCGAGGCCGACATGGAACGCCTCGTGCCGCCGGCTGCTCGCCCGAACGAACTCGGTTGCTTCCGATTCGACCGCTGAACCGGCGAGCGGACGGGGCGGCAGGATGGAGACGTGGGACCGCAGCTTGCAGCCGGGCACGATCTCCTGGCGGAGATTGAAGAGAAACTCACCCAGGCGCCCGTCAATGTAGGCGACCAGTGCGTACTGGTTAAGCCGGCCGACAGACCCTTCGGGCAGGGAGGACGAGGACGGCCGGTAGCCGCTTTCCATGACTACAGTTTACTCGCTGCCGCGTCGGCCGGGGACGCGGCGGCTGCGACAGGGGCGGACTCGGCGCCGGGCTTCACTTCCGGCAGAATCCATTTCGCGTCATCGAAGCCGATGTACTTGCAGATCTTGATCCCCCCCAGCTCGCTTTCCAGCACGTCGCCGACGGCCAGCGGATCCTCGGTGGCGCGTAGCAGTTCCCACGCTTCGTAGGTCGACTCGGCCTCGACGGTCCCGCCTTCCACATAGTCCTTCAACTTCACGGCCGTCTCGCCGCTCGTATGCGGAGCCGAGCGGAACGACAGCCGCGCCTGCTCCTTCATCCGAAAGATCCGGTAGGTTGGCATACCCTCTCATTGTCGCGCAAAAACGGCGCGCGCGGCCCGGCGGCCGAGATCGATCCAGGCGTCGACCTCCTCCGGGCCGGCCAGCGCGCTGCGCCGCAACGGGGCCAGGCGGCGCGCCGGTTCGATCATCGTCACGCCGTCGCCGCCGCGCCGGCGCTCCCGCCGCGGGTACCACCACGGCAGGTCCTTCCACACGTTGACGCCGACGATCTCGACAGCGCCCATCGCCCGCGCAGTCCACAGCGGACAGGCGTCGCGCAGACCGCCATCCATCGCCAGCGCGCCGCCCAGCCGGCGGCCGGGCAGCAGGCCGGGCACGGCGCAGGAGGCCAGCAGGACGTCGGCCGTCACGTCGTCGCCCGAGATCAACTCCTGCCGGAAACTCCAGCCCCGGCTGACGACGACGCCGAGCGGCAGACGGGGGCGCCACGCGCTCACCAGTTCACGCACCATCGCCTCCAGGTTGCCTGTCGCCAGCAGGCCGTCGCCCCAGTAGCGGGGCCGGTGCAGGCCCGCGCGCGCCGTCTCCGCCGCGCGCCGCCACAGCCGCTGCAACTCTCCGGGCGGCATGCCGCTCGCGATCGCCCAGCCGTTCAACGCGCCCGCTGAAGCGCCCGCGAAGCAATCGAACTCCCCGCCGATCACCTCGTACACGCCGGCCTGGAACGCTCCGAAGAATCCGCCGCCGCCGAGCACCCGTCCGCGCCTCGCCATACCCTTCCTCTACCATGTTTCCGGCCGTCCATCCGGCACACCATCTGGCACAATGGGATTTGGCATGGATTGGAACCCCGCTCAATACGGCCCGGAGGCCGCAAGCCTGCTGGCGCTGGCCGGCGACGGCCGCCGCCTGATGCCGCTGGTCTCGCCGCGCAACGCTGACCCGGCGCTGGCCGCGCGGCTGCGCCGTCCGGCCCGGGAGATCTTTCCCGACGCCGCCCGCCCGGAGGCCGCTCACGCGGGCCTCTGGCTCTATTGCGGATTCTTCGAGGAGTCGCACGCCGTTTCGCAGGATCTCCACACCGCCGACGGCTCCTACTGGCACGGCATTCTGCACCGCATGGAACCCGACGCCTGGAACGCGGGCTACTGGTTCCGCCGCGTCGGCGACCATCCGGTGTTCGGCGGCCTGAACGAAGCGGCGCGCGCGCTCGGCTATCCGACGGGCGCCCGCTGGGATCCGTTCGCCTTCATCGACGCCTGCGACCGCGCCGAGTCCACTCAAGTAACATTGCTCCAGCAGGTTCAGCTCGCCGAATGGCAGCTCCTGTTCCACTACTGCGCAAAGGCCAAATAGCAAATGAGCACCGTCAAGGCCGCCGTCCTCACGGCGTACGAACAGCCTCTTGAAATTCGCGAATACCCCGCGCTGACCGCCGCCGGGCCCGGGGAGGCGCTGGTTCGCGTCGAGATCGCGGGCATCTGCGGCACCGACGTCCACCTGTGGCTCGGGCAGCTGTCCGTGCCGCTGCCGGTGATCCTCGGGCATGAGACGGTTGGCCGCATCGAAGCGCTCGGCGAAGGGCTGACGCACGACTGGCGCGGCAACCCGCTCGCCGTCGGCGACCGCGTCGCGTGGGCCTCCAGCATCGTCTGCGGCGAGTGCTACTACTGCCGCGTCAAGCGCCAGCCCACCCGCTGCACCAGCCGCAAAGCCTACGGCATCTCGTACTGCGCCGACCACGCTCCGCACCTGCGCGGCGGCTACGCGCAACAGATCCACCTGCGCGCCGGCACGGCCATCTTCCGGCTGCCCGACACGCTCTCCTCCGACGCCGTCGTCGGCGCCGGCTGCGCGCTCGCCACGGCCATTCATGGCCTGGAGCGCTGCCCGGTGGAGTGGGGCGACGCGGTGATTGTACAGGGCACGGGGCCGGTCGGGCTTGCCGCCATCGCGGTGGCCAAACAGGCCGGCGCTACGCGCATCCTCGCCATCGGCGGCCCGCCGCACCGGCTGGAACTGGCGCGCAAGTTCGGCGCCGACGAAGTGATCGACATCGGTGAGGTGCACGACCCGCTCGAGCGGCAGAGCCGCGCGCTGACCTTCACCGGCGGCTATGGCGCCGACGTTGTCATCGAGTGCGTCGGATACCCGACGGCGGTGCTCGAGGGCATCGAACTGCCGCGCGACGGCGGGAAGTACCTCGTCCTCGGCCAGTACGCCAACGCAGGCAATATCTCGTTCAACCCGCACACCATCACGCGCAAGCAGCTCATCGTGCAGGGCAGCTGGGGCTTCGAGCCGCGCCACGTCGACCGCGGGCTGCGGCTGCTGGAAATCCCGCACTGGGCCGAGCTCTTCGCCGGCGAAATCACCGCCCGCTACCCGCTCGCGCAGGCCAACGAAGCGCTGGAAACCGTCAAGGGCTGGCGCGCCGGAAAGACCGTTCTCATTCCATGAAGCGTCTCCTTTGGATCGTTCCGCTCGTGCTCGCCGGGGCCGGCGTGTGGTGGGCTGTGCAGGTGAAGAACGCGCCGCCCGAGGTGCGTTTCACCGTCGCCAAGACCGGGGCGCTGGTCGACACGCTGGTCACCAACGGCAAGGCCGAACCGGTCGAGTATGCCTCCGTGCGCGCTGAACGTACCGGCGTGTTGAAGACGCTCCGCATTGAAAAGGGGCAGCAGGTGGCGGCGGGCGCCGTCGTCGCCGAGATCGATAGCGCCGAGTACAGGACCGTTCTCGAAGCCGCCGAGGCGCGCGTCGCGCAGGTGCAGGCCGAGATCAACGCGCAGCAGGGCGGAGGCCGCGCAGCCGACCTGGCCGAGATCGACGCGGCGCTGGCCAAACTCGCGCTCGAACGGCGCCAGGCGGAGACCGAACTCGCCGCCGTCAAGCGCCTGATCGAACGCAAGGCCGCCACGCCGCACGAGGCGCGGCAGCTCGAAGATCGCATCGCGCAGCTCGACGAACAGCGCCGCGCGCAGCAGGCCCGGCGCGCCGTCCTGTTCACGCCCGCCGACCGCTCCGCGCTCGAAGCGCGCCTGCGCGAAGCCCGCGCCGCCGTCGCCTCGGCCCGCGAAAAGCAGGGGCAGGGAACTCTCCGCGCGCCGCTTGCTGGCGTCGTCTATCAGATCGACCCGCGGCCCGGCGCGTTCCTCAATCCCGGCGACCTGGTGGCCAACATCGGGCGCGTCGACGAGTTGCTGGTGAAGGTCTTCGTCGACGAGCCGGAACTCGGGCGCGTCGCCGCCGGCATGTCCGCCGTCATTACGTGGGACGCCATGCCCGGCCGCGAATGGACCGGCCGCGTGGAAAAGATGCCCGTGCAGATCGTCACCATGGGCACGCGCCAGGTCGGCGAGGTGACCGTACGGATCGCCAACGCCGAGCGCGCGCTGCCGCCTGGCGCCAATATCAACGCCGCCATCCGCTCGCGCGAGGCCGCGCAGGCCGTCACGATTCCGAAAGAGGCGCTGCGCCGCGAGGACGGCGTGCAGGGCGTCTACGTGCTCGCCGGCGAGAAGATCCAGTGGCGGCCGGTGAAGATCGGCGTCACCAACATCACGCACGCGCAGGTGCTCGAGGGGGTCGCCGCGGGCGACCGCGTGCTGCTCGCCACCGACGTGCCGCTCCGCAGCGGGCTCGCCGTCACTCCGGTCAATGAAGACGCCGCCCGCTGAGTTCGATACGCTTTCGAACTTCCGCGAGGTCGCCGGCGTTGCGCCCGGGCTGCTGTTCCGTTCCGACGATCCGTCGGGCCTCGACGGCGCCGGCGTCGCCCGCCTCCGGGACCGCTCCATCCGCCTGGTCTGCGATCTCCGGTCGGCCCGCGAGGTCGCCCGCAGGCCCCACCGCGCGCTCGCCGGCGCGATTCCGCTCGTGCACATCCCGCTGCACGACGACTCGCAGGACCTGACGTGGCGGCAACTCCCACGCTTTCTGTTCGGCTCCGGCGCCGAGACCCGTTTCCACGCCTTCACCGCCCGCCTCTACCACCACATCGCCTTCGAGCGAACCGCCGGCATCGGCCAGGCCTGCGAACTTCTCGCGCAGCCCGGGAACCTGCCGGCCCTGCTTCACTGCACCGCGGGGCGCGACCGCACCGGCTTCCTCGCCGCGCTCCTGCAGACCC
>CAYMTH010000015.1:15837-21946 GCA_964393235.1 uncultured Solibacteraceae bacterium
CGGCGTGCCCTATGAGGCCGTCATCGCCGACTACCTGCTCTCCAACGACCGCTTCGAAGCCCGCCGCCACGAGTTCGTCCGCAAGCTCCGCCGCCTGACTCTCTACCAGGTTCCAACCGCCCGCCTGCACGAAATCCTGACCATCCGGCGCGACCATCTCGACGCCGTGTTCGAACGCCTTCGCGCCGGCCACGGCTCCGTCGAAGGCTACCTCGAAAATGCCTGCGGCGTCGCGCCGGAGACGATCGCCGCCCTTCGCGCGCGCTTCACCGCAACCGCGTCACGATGATCCCGCTGCCGCTCTCCCACGCCGCCAGCACGCCGCTTCCCGCCGCCGCCAGCGAAGCGTATCCGCCCTGCGCCGCCAACTCCCGCACGCCGCCGTCGTAGACCATCAGCCGCGTTCCTTCGGTCCAGGCCAGTACCGTCCGGCCCTTCGCGTCCACCGCCGCCGTCGAGTCCTTCCCCTTCCACTCCGGCGCATGAAAGCTTGCGCCGTCGGTCCAGTAGACGCTGCTCTCCCGCCGCCAAGACGTCACCACCTCGCCGCCCGGCTTCACCGCCAACCCGCCGCCGTCCATCGGGCACGCGTTCAGGACCCACGTCCCCTCGCCCACCTTCCGCGCCGCGCACGTCTTCCCGCCGTCGCCCCCCCTCGCCAGCCACATGTCGCGCGACCCGCCCATCCAGTTGCGGAACATCACGTGGATCGTCCCGTCGGCCGCCACCGCCGCCGACGGATGACAGCACTAGCACACATGCCCGTCCGGCGACGCATACACTTCAAAATTCGTCGACCACGTCGCGCCGCCGTCCTTCGACGTCGCCGCCATCAGCCGCGTGCCCTTTTGCCGCAGGTCGAGCCAGACCGCGAAAAACATTCCGCCCGGCCCCGCCGCCAGCGCGTGCAGACCCTCCCGCGCCGCGCCGGGCACGTCGGACACCCGCACCGGCTTGCCCCACGTCTTTCCGCCGTCCCCCGACCGCCATGCGTACAACTCGCCGTCCTGCCCGCGTCCCTTCTCGCCCGCGATCGCCGCCACGACCATCGACCCGCCGCTGATCGCCACCCGCGGCCCGCGGTGCCGTCCGAGCGACAGCACGCCCGCGCTCCCCACCAGCACCGGCTTCCCGAACGTCTTCCCGCCGTCGGCCGAGACCGCCGCGAAGACGTCGTTGCCGGCGCCGTAGGCGACCACCGCCCGGTCGCCGGCCATCGCGAGTTGCGGCTGCCGCATCGGCGCTCCGCCGGCGTCGGGCGTCAGGGTGAAGGGTAGGAAGGCGAGTGCGAGAATCATGCGAGATCGAACAACAGGATATCGCTCTCCTCACCCGCTTCGATCGACAGCTTCGATTCGGCCGTCGCCGCCGCGCCGTCACCCGTCTTCAACTCCACGCCGTTGACGGTCACCCCGCCGCGAGCCACCTGCACCCAGCCGTAGCGCCCTTCCCCGAGCGGCAACTCCACCGCCTGCCCCGCGCCGAGATGGCTGATGTAGATCGAGGCGTCCTGCTGGATCACCGGGCTCCCGTCCCGCCCGTCCGGCGACGCGATCAGCCGTAGCCTCCCGGCCACCTCCTCCGGCGCGATCGCCAGATCCTCGAACCGCGGCGCGATCCCGAGCTTGTTCGGCTCAATCCAGATCTGCAGGAAATGCACCGGCTCGCTGTCGGAACCGTTGAACTCGCTGTGCGTGATCCCCGTTCCGGCGCTCATCCGCTGCACGTGCCCGGCCTTCAGCACCGCCCGCGAACCGGTCGAATCCTCGTGCGCCAGTTGCCCGGAGAGCACCCAGGAGATGATCTCCATGTCCCGGTGCGGATGCCGGCCGAACCCGGCCGCCGGCCGCACCGTGTCGTCGTTGATCACGCGCAGGCTCCGGAACCCCATGTGCTTCTCGTCGAAGTAGCGGCCGAAGGAAAAGGTGTGCCGGCTGTCCAGCCACCCGATGTTGGTGATGCCCCGTTCGTTGGCGCGGCGTTTCGTAATCATGATAGTCCTCCTAACAAAAGGTGTTGTAACGACTATTTAATAGATGCGCCGGCCTCCATTTGGATTCGGACCTCCTCGAGCAGCCCCGTCAACGCCGCCAGCCGCTCCTCGCCGAGCGGCTCTAGCGCCCGCCGGATCGTCTCCCGCACCGGCTTCTCCAGCGTTTTCAATGCCGCCGCCCCCTCCGGCGCCAACGATGCCCGCACCACACGCCGGTCCTGCTCGCTCCGGCTCCGCCGGATCAGCCCGCGTTTTTCCATCCGGTCGAGCAGCCGCGTCATGTCCGGGTCCCGCGTGATCATTCGCGCCCCGATCTCCCCGCACGGCAGCCCGTCCTTGCCCGCGCCCTGCAGGATGCGCAGCACGTTGTACTGCGGCTGCGTCAATCCGGCCGTCCGCAGCGTCTCCTCCACCGCCCGCTCCAGCCAGCCGGCCGTCCGCAGCAGGTTCAGAAACGTCTCTTCGGCCGGATGGGCGAACGGGCGGGTTTGCCGGATTTCGGTTTGCAGGCGGCCTGGCATGTCCAATTATTTGTCCGTTGCAACAACTACCGGCAACCGTGCGGAATCCGTTGCCTTTTCTTTGACACCGGGTTTACGATTGAATTTTGCCGGATTCGGCAGGAGGATCGATTAATTATGTGGAATCGGCGCAAGACGGAAGAAGAGCCGGTACGGCCCTCGAGCACGCCCAGCAGCCCGGAGCCCGCGCGGGAAGGCATCCCTGTCTCCGCCGTGCCGGCGCGCAGCTACGAACCGGACGTGCCCCGCGGCACGGCCACCATCGGCAAGTCGGTCTTCATCAAGGGCACCATCGTCAGCAAGGAAGACCTTGTCATCGACGGGAACGTCGAAGGCGGCGTGGAAGCCCAGGAGAACCGGATCACCATCGGTCCCAACGGCCGCGTGGTCGCCAACATCAAGGCGCGCGACGTCGTCGTCCTCGGCCAGCTCAAGGGCAACATCGAAGCCTCCGGCCGCGTCGACATCCGCAAGGGCGCCAACCTCGTCGGCGATATCCGCTACGCCAAGATCTCCATCGAAGAGGGCGCCGACCTCCGCGGCTCGCTCGAGATGATCCGCGTCGAGACCAAGCCCGAGCCCCCCAAGGCCGCCGAGACGCCGAAACCGGCCGCCGACCGCCCCGCCCAGCAGACGCTTGGCGGCAGCCCCGATAAAAAGTAGTCCGCGGCCAACGTGATGAAGGGCGGCTGGAGTCGTTTGTTTGGCGGAGGCGGGGATACCCCCTCGCACGAACCCGCGCCCGCCCATCTTCCGGTCGCGGGCCATAAGCCGCTGCCCGCGGAAGTCTCCCGCCAGAGCTCCGCGCTCGATCAGTTTTTCGGCGCCTTCCACGGCCAGGTGGGGCTGATGGTCCTCGACCTCGGTGTCTCCAACCAGGAGAACACCGTGTTCTTCAACGACCTCGGCCATAAGCTCCGCTACGACAACTTCGTCCGCTCGCTCGACGAATCCTTCGGTGACGGCGACTTCTACGCCAACCAGGCCAAGGACGAGTGCATCGAGGTCTTCCAATCCAAGGTGCTGAATTTCGACGACGACTCCCTCGACGGCATCCTCGCCTGGGATTCGCTCCAGTACCTCTCGCCCGAACTGCTCGAAGCCGCCGTCCACCAGTTGCACGCCGTTCTGCACAAGGGCGGCCAGTTGCTCACCGTCTTCCACACCGACGAGAAACTCGTCGAGGTCCCGTCTTTCTCCTATCGCATCCAGGGCCGCAACCGCGTCAAGCTCGTCGCCCGCGGTTACCGCAAGCCCGCCCAGTTCTTCACCACCCGCTCCCTCGAAAAGCTCTTCCGCAACTTCGACCAGGTCAAGTTCTTCCTCACGCAGGACGCCCTGCGCGAAGTGCTCATCCGGAAATAGCGGTCCGCCCGCCCGAATCCTTATAATGAAGGATTGTGTCCCGTTTTCCACCCGGGACCCCGAAGGAGCTTATCATTGTCGCTCGAACACGAGCTGCTCACACAGCGCTTCCGCCGCACCCGTGAACTGGAGTCCCTGGGCCATCGCCCCTACGGCGCCCGTTTCGATTTCTCCCACGCCGTGCCCGAAATCTGGGCGAAATACACCGAAAAAACGGCCGAGGAGCTCGACGCGGAGAAGATTGAGGTCCGCGTCTGCGGCCGCATCCAGTCCATCCGCGGCAAGGGCAAAGCCGGCTTCATGCACATCGAGCAGGGCGGCGAGCGCCTGCAGATCTACGTCAAGATCGACCTGCTCGGCGAGCAGGACTTCCAGCTCTACCAGATGCTCGACATCGGCGACATCATCGGCGTCGACGGCACGCTCTTCCGCACCCGCACCGGCGAACTCTCCGTCCAGGCCGCCAAGCTGACCTTCCTGTCGAAGACGCTCCTCTCGATGCCCGAGAAGTTCCACGGCCTCGAAGATGTCGAAACGCGCGTCCGCCAGCGCTACCTCGACCTGATCTCCAATACCGACGTCCGCAAGACCTTCATCGCCCGCGCCAAGGTCGTCGCCTCCATCCGCCGCCAGCTCGACGCCCGCGGCTTCGTCGAGGTCGAAACGCCGATGATGCAGCCCGTCTACGGCGGCGCCGCCGCCCGGCCCTTCGTCACGCACCACAACACGCTCGATCTCGACCTCTACCTCCGCATCGCCCCCGAGCTCTATCTGAAGCGCCTCATCGTCGGCGGGCTTGATCGCGTCTACGAGATCAACCGCAACTTCCGCAACGAGGGGATCTCCATCCAGCACAACCCCGAGTTCACCATGCTCGAGGCCTACCAGGCCTACACCGACTATGAGGGCCTCATGGACTTGACCGTCGAACTCCTGCGCCAGACCGCCATCGACGTCACCGGCTCCCCCGTCGTCGAATTCCAGGGCCACACCCTCGACTTCGGCAACATCCGCCGCCTCACCATCCGCCAAGCCATCCTCGAATACCGGCCCGGCGACGACAAGCCCCCCATGTCCGACGTCACCAACCCCGCCTGCCTCAAGGCCCACGGCCACAAGCACTCCCCCGGCGAGTGCCTGCTCGAGATCTTCGAAAACACCTGCGAAAAGCAGCTCTATCAGCCGACCATCATCTACGAGTAC
This sequence comes from uncultured Solibacteraceae bacterium, assembly GCA_964393235.1. Lineage (GTDB taxonomy): Bacteria > Acidobacteriota > Terriglobia > Bryobacterales > Bryobacteraceae. The sequence goes on from CAYMTH010000015.1 coordinate 20,920, forward strand.
CCCGTCGAAGTCTCCCCGCTCTCCAAGCGCAACATCAAGGATCCCAACTTCGTCGACCGCTTCGAAATCTACGCCGCCGGCATGGAAATCGGCAACGCCTACACCGAGTTGAACGACCCCAACGAACAGCGCAAGCGCTTCGAGGAACAACTCGCCGCCCAGGCCCGCGGCGACGAGGAAGCCCACCAGATGGACGAGGACTACGTCCGCGCTCTCTGCTACGCCATGCCGCCCACCGGCGGCGAGGGCATCGGCATCGACCGCCTCACCATGCTCCTCACCAATTCGCGCTCCATCCGCGACGTCATCCTCTTCCCGCTCCTCCGTCCCGAGGGCGAAATCGGCATCGCCGAACTGCTCCGCAAAGCCGAATCCGAGGTCGGCGCGTAACGGATGCCGCGCCTGGCGTTTGAGTCGTTCGTCGCCCGCCGCTACCTCACGGCGAAGCGCCGCCAGGCCGTCATCTCCGTCATCACCGTCGTCTCCATCATCGGCGTCGCCGCCGGCGTCATGGCGCTGATCATCGCGCTCGCCATCACCAACGGCTTCCGCTCCACGCTCCAGCAAAGCCTGCTCGGCGCCACCGCGCACGTCAACATCGTCGAAAAGGAAGTCGGCATCGGCTTCGAGGATTGGAAGCCCATCGCGGCCAGTCTCGCGAAGATCCCGCACGTCGAATCGGCCACCGGCGCGCTCTACACGCAGGTGCTCTTCTCCGGCCCGCAGACCGGCCAGGGCGGCTTTCTCAAAGGCATTCCCGACGACGCCACCCGCGAACGCGAAGAGCTCCGCCGCTTCATCCGCGACGGCTCGCTCGACCGCCTGAAAACCACCGACGGCTACCCGCCCATCCTCCTCGGCGCCAAGCTCGCCCAGCGCACCGGCATGCTGCTCGATTCCGTCGTCACCGTCATCATCCCCAACGGCGAGATCACCCCCGCCGGCGCCCGGCCCTCCTACCCCCGCTTCCGCGTCGTCGGTATCTTCGAGTCCGGGTTCTTCGACATCGACAACACCTTCGCCTACG
>CAYMTH010000016.1:0-6158 GCA_964393235.1 uncultured Solibacteraceae bacterium
GGGTTCATTTGGTGACGGCGACGAAGCGCGGGGGGTTGGTGGTATTGGCGAAGTCGAGGGTGGAGCGGTAGGCGAGTTTGAGGATTTTCACCATTTTCGCGAAGTTGATGCGGTCGACGGTGTCGGTGACCTGGTGGTAGTCGGGGTGGAAACCGGTGAACCACCACATGGCGGGGATGTCCTTGAGGACGAAGGGATACTGATCGGAGCGGAAGAAGACGTTGAGGGCGGGCTCCATGTCCCATTTGTAGTTCAGCTTCAGGCCGACGTGTTCGTTGGCGCGTTCGACGGCGCGGGCGTAGTCCGGGCTGTAGTAGGCGCCGACGAGGTTCATTTCGTTGGACGTGTCGGCGGCGATTTCGATGAGGCCGTCGGTTTGCGTGGAGGGAAGTTCGTCGCGGCCGATCATGTCGAAGTTGATGACGGCGCGGGTGCCGGCGAGGGGACGGAGCGGCTGGTTGGCGTAGTGGTAGCTGCCGAGCAGGCCGCGCTCCTCGGCGGCGAAGACGGCGAAGAGGACCGACCGGCGGGGCTTGACGCGCGCTTTCATGAACGCATGGGCCATGGCGACAACACCAACGGTGCCGGAGCCGTTATCGTCGGCGCCGGGGAAGAGGGCGCCGAGGTTGAAGGCGGGGCCGTCGTGATCGAAGTGGGCGGAGATGACGATGGTTTCGTTTTTGAGATCCGTGCCTTCGAGGAGGCCGACGACGTTGAATGATTCGGCGCGGCGGCGTTCGGCGTTGACGATTTCGATGTCGACGGAGACGCCAGGGAGGGGGGCGGAACGGGGCCGGAGATCGCGGTCGATGGCGGCGTGGATGGCGGCGGCGGACTGGCCGGTGGCGGCGACGAGGTCCTGGCCGAGGGCTTCGGCCAGGGTGACGAGGGGGATGCGGAGTTCGCCGGATTCGAGGGCCTGTTGGGGGAGGCGGGCGTTGCGGGTGGCGGAGTTGGGAATGCGGGCGCGGCGCTGTTCGTTGGAGGGGTGTTTGCGGTTGGGTTCGGGCATGAGGAGCACGGCGGCGGCGCCGTGCTGCTGGGCGATCTTCACCTTGACGTAGGTGCCGGCGTAGCGGGTGTTGCCTTTGCCGGAGAACTTGGAGTTGGGGTTGTCCTCCTGCGGTTCGTGGTCGAAGATGAGGACCACTTTGCCTTTGACGTCGAGGCCCTTGTAGTCGTCGTAGCCGAGTTCGGGGGCGGAGATGCCGAAGCCGGCGAAGACGACGGGGCCGGAGATTTTGACGTTATCGGGGAAGGAGGCGGAGGCTTCGGGGGCGCGGTAGGTCTTCGCGGCGCCGTTGCGGGTGATGGTGACGCCGGATTTGTCGCGGTCGGCGCGGTACTCGATGAGGGGGACGGATTGGAGGTAGGAATCTCCGGCGGCGGGTTTGAGGCCGGCTTTGGTGAACTCGGAGACGATCCAGTGGAGGGCGACGTCGGAGCCGCGTTCGAGGGAGAGGCGGCCTTTGAGGGGTTCGGAGGTGAGGAAGGTGAGGTCGGCTTTGAGGCGGGTCTCGTTGAGCTCGGCGAAGGCGGCGTCGTGGGACTGCGCGAGGGCGGTGAGGGAGAAGACGGCCAGGAAGAGGCGCATGGGGTTAGGGTACTCCAGGCGGGGATTGGAATTGGCTATCCTGTGAAGCGACGAACACGTGAGGGGTACGCCGAGGGTGGCATGCCCCGTGAACATCTGAGGACATTTCTTATGAATCGACTCTTTTTTTCCATGGCTTCGTTCCAGGTAAAAGAAGCCATCGCGGCGATTGAGAAGGCGGGCGGCGCGGTGCGCACGCTGGCGCAGAGCGACGACCGGCTGGAGGTGAGCTACACGCTGCAGGGCGCGTCGGTGACGGACAAGGATCTGGCGCCGATGGCGAAGCTCGAGAAGGTGACGCATGTGCACCTGGGGAAGACTTCGGTGACGGACGCGGGGCTGGGGGCGCTGGCGGCGCACACGGGGATTACGCAGCTGCACCTGGAATTAACAAAAGTGACGGACGCGGGTTTGGCGAAGCTGAAGCCGCTGGTGAACCTGGAGTATCTGAACCTGTACGGGACGGCGGTGACGGACGCGGGACTGGCGCATCTGCGGGGGATGACGAAATTGAAGCACCTGTACGTGTGGCAGACGAAGGTGACGGCGGAGGGGGCGAAGCAGTTGCAGGCGGCGGTGCCCGGGGTGGACGTGAACCTGGGGTGGGACACGGGGCAAAAAGCAAAATAAAGGCGAAGGCGCCCGGGGCCAAGAATTTTGTACCAATTTGGTCCCGATTGTGATTAACTTTTCCTGATCTGCCGCGCCCTGCAGAAGAGCGCGGCAGAACTCCATTTAAGGGTCCAAGATGAAGAACTGTCTCCCAAGGCTGCTGGTAGCAGCGTTGTTTGCAACAGGGCTCGCGTTCGCCCAAGGCGACCGCGGCGCCATAACCGGTTTGATTCTCGACAAATCCGGGGCAACCGTTCCGAACGTGACGGTGGAAGCCGTGAACACGGCGACGAATGCCCGGTTTGAAACCATTTCCACGAACACGGGGGCGTACCGCCTGGTCGCGCTTCCGATCGGTATCTACGACCTGACCGCGAAGGCCGCCGGATTCAACACGAGCGTGCAGCGGGGGGTGCAGATCCAGACGAACCAGACGGCGACGATCGACATCAGCCTGAGCGTCGGCGCGGTGACGGAGAGCGTGACGGTGCAGGGCGGGGTGCCGCTGATTCAGACGGAATCGGCGGACGTGGGCATGGTGGTGGAATCGAAGCAGTTTCTGGACATGCCGCTGACGCTGGGCGGCGGTATCCGGAACGCGTCGAGCTTTATCCGCCTGGCGCCGGGTGTGAGCCCGACGGGTACGTGGACGAAGTCGATTTCGGGGGGCGGCGGCTTCCAGGATCAGATCTACTACGACGGCATTGCGCTGAGCCGCGGGGATCTTTCGAACGACGCGGAAGTGAATCCGTCGGTGGACGCGATCGGGGAGTTCAAGCTGATCACGAACAACTACTCGGCCGAGTACGCGCACGCGATGGGCGGGGTGACGAGCTTCACGATGAAGAGCGGGACGAACCAGTTCCACGGGACGGCGTTCGAATTTCTGCGGAACGAAAAGCTGGACGCGCGCGGGTTTTTCCCGACGGTGCGGGCGCCATCGAAGCAGAACGAATGGGGCGGCACGCTGGGCGGTCCGGTGGTGATTCCGAAACTGTATAACGGGAAGGACAAGACGTTCTGGTTCTTCTCCTTCGACCAGTTTTACCGGCGCGGCGGCGCGCTGGGCGGGTTGAACACGCTGCCGACGTCGCGGATGGTGCAGGGCGACTTCAGCGAGCTGGGCGGGAAGCTGATCTACGATCCGTCGTCGACGGGCGCGGGGCGTGTGCCGTTCCCGGGCAACCGGATTCCGTCGAACCGCTTCAGCCAGGTGTCCTCGAAGATGCTGCCGTTCATTCCGGCGCCGGAGCTGCCGGGGCTGGTGAACAACTCGATCGCGCCGCTGGGGAGCCCGCGGGCGGACGAGCGGACGGCGGGTTTCAAGATCGACCATCAGCTGACGTCGAAGACGCGGTTGAGCGGGATGTACAACGACACGTTCCGGCCGTCGATCAAGAGCCCGGGGCCGTCGCGGCTGCTGCCGGTGGGCGGGGAAGCGGCGACGCTGATCCTGAACTATAACCTGCAGAAGGTGCGGACGAACGTGCTGCACCTGAACATTGACCAGAACCTGACGCCGACGACGTTGAACCACATCGGGCTGGGGTATTCGCGGTTCCGGAACCCGAACTTCTCGCTGGGCTTCAACCAGGGGTGGACGCAGCCGAACGGCGGCAAGCTGGGGCTGCGCGGCTTGCAGTTCGACCTGGCGCCGACGGTGCTGTTCGACACGGAAGGGTATACGCGGTTCGGCGACGACATCGCGAGCGACAACTACTTCCACACGTTCACGGTGCTGGACACGGTGACGATGATCCGCGGGAACCACACGTTCAAGCTTGGCGGTGAAGTGCAGCGGCACCGGGACAACTACCGGAACTTCGGCAACGGCGGCGGGACGTTCCGCTACCGGCGCGAGACGACGGGTCTGCCGGGCGTGGCGAACTCGGGCGACGCGTTCGCGAGCTTCCTGCTGGGCCAGACGTATTCTTCGAGCGCGTTTTTCCGCGATTCGCTGCCGGGCGGACGGTACACGGTGTACGGCTTCTTCGCCGACGACACGTGGAAGGTGACGAACAAGCTGACGCTGACGCTGGGCTTCCGGTGGGAGCCGGTGGTGCCGCACAGCGATCCGGCGGGGCGCATCTCGTACATGGACATCACGGCGCAGAATTCGGCGGCCGGGAACCTGCCGGGCGCGATGCGGTTCGGCGGGCAGAACGGGGTTGGCAACCGGTACCTGGACGTGCTGTGGAAGAACTTCGCGCCGCGCGTGGGTTTCGCGTATCGCGTGGCGAACCGCACGGTGGTGCGGGCGGGCGCGGGCGTGTTCAACTCGAACTACATCAACCAGGGGCTGGGGCTGCCGGCGTTCGGATACTCGACGACGGCTTCGTTCGCTTCTCCGGACGGCGGGACGACGCCGGTGTTCAACTGGGACGGCGGGTTCCCGCAGAACTTCCGCCGGCCGCCGGTGACGGACCCGACAGCGGCGAACGGGCAGGGCGCGACGGCGGTGATTCCGTCGGCGTATCAGCTGCCTTACAAGCTGCAGTGGAACTTCACGGTGGAGCACCAGTTCGCCAACGATCTGTCGATGAGCTTCGCCTACGTGGCGAACGCGGGGCGGCACCTGTACAACTCGCAGGCGCTGAACCAGCTGCCGAAGCAGTATTGGAACCTGCCGGCGTCGTTGCTGACGGCGAACATCAACTCGCCGGCGGCGCAGGCGGCGGGCATCAAGGAACCGTTCCCGGGCTTTTCGGCGCTGTGGGGCGGGCTGGCGCGCGTGAACCAGGCGCTGCGGCCGTTCCCGCAGTATAGCGGCGTGTCGATCTACGGATCGTCGTTCGGCAACTCGAGCTACCACTCGTTCCAGTACAAGCTGGACAAGCGGTACGGGAAGGGGCTGATGGGGACGGTGGCCTATACGTGGTCGAAGTTCCTGACGGACGCGGCGATGTTCGACGAAAACCCGGCGCAGCAGGACGCGCTGAAGCGGGAGAAGTCGTATCATCCGACGGACTATCCGCACGTGCTGACGTTCTCGCTGAACTACTCGGTTCCGTTCAAGGCCGAGAACAAGGCGGTGAACTTCCTGCTGGGCGGCTGGCAGATATCGACGGTAAACACGTACAGCAGCGGTGCGCGGCTGTTCCCGACGACGTCGAATCCGCTGCCGTACTTCAACCTGGGTCTGCGGCCGAACCTCGTTTCTTCGAACGTGCGGTCGACGATTTCGATGGGCGAGTACGATCCGAACGATCCGGCGAAGAACACGTATCTGCTGCGATCGGCGTTTGCGAATCCGGGCCCGGGCGAGTTGAGCAACGCGGCGCGCGCGTTGGAAACTCGCGGACCGGGACGGCTGGACGAGAGCTTCTCGTTCATGAAGCAGATGAAGATCGGCGAGCGGTTCACGACGCAGTTGCGCGTGGAGATGCAGAATCCGCTGAACCGCGTGGTGTTCGGGAATCCGATCACGGACTTCACGAACGCGGCGTTCGGGCGGATCGCGTCGACGCAGATCGGGCCGCGCAACCTGCAGCTCGGATTGAAGCTGATGTTCTAAACGGGTGCAGTCCACTTGGGGCCGGCGATTGCCGGCCCCTTTTTTATTGGTGGGTACGCTTTTCGAATTCGGCGCGCCAGTGGGCGGCGCGGCGGGGTTCGATTTCGGCGAGCAGGACGTAGGCGTCGCGGAGGAGCGGTTCGATTTCAATGGCGGCGCGGGCCTCGGCGGCGGCGCGGTCGCGGCGGCCGGCGGCGAGGAGGGCAGCGGCGAGGTTCAGGCGTCGGACGGAATGGCGGGGTTGGGCGCGGGCGGCCTGTTCGAGCTGGGCGAGGGCGGGCTGGACGTGACCGGCCTTGAGGAGCATGAGGCCGAGGGCGGTTTGCGTTTCGGGATCGGCAGCCGACTGGCGGAGGAGCGCGTAGGCCCTGTCATAGTCGCCCGTGCCCGCGTAGGCGAGGCCGAGGTTGCGATCGCGGAAGGCGGGGGCGGGTTCGC
>CAYMTH010000016.1:6168-21721 GCA_964393235.1 uncultured Solibacteraceae bacterium
GCGGGGGGGGGGGGGGGGGGACCTGCGCGGCGGGGGGGGGGGGGCCGGGCTTGCGGATGCGATGGTCGGTGAAGGCGGTGTGGCCGCCGTCGTGGGCAGGCTGTTTGGGCATGTGGCAGCCGGCGCAATCGTCGCCGTGGGGGCGGGTTTGGGCGTGGCATTCCTGGCACGATTCGCGGCGCCACTGCTGGGAGTGCGGGTCGTGGCAGGTGGCGCACCAGAGCTTGCCGGCGGACTGGGTGGCGCAGCGGCTGAGGGCGAGCTGTTCGGCGTGGGAGACCACCTTGAACTCTTTCGGGGCGGCGGGGACGTAGACGCTGAAGACCTCTTCGAGGGCGAGGCCGGGGCGGAAGTCCGTGAACGCCTTGCCGGGGAGGAGGACGCGGGCGGCGCCGGAGAGGTGGCACTGTTCGCAGACGGAGTCACGGCGGACGGGATCGAGGCGGGCGGGGTTGACGATGTTGGCGCGTTGGGGGGAACGGGCGTGGGCGGCGCCGTCGCCGTGGCAGCGTTCGCAGGTGATGGCGGAGGGGGGAGATGCGTAGCGGTTGAGGGTGCCGGGGAGGGGCGAGGAGGCGCCGGCGTGGCAGAAGAGACAGTCGTTGGTGACGGGGCGGAGGAAGTCGACGGCAGGTTCGGCGGCATAGCCGGGGGAGAGGTCCCAGGCGGCGCGGCGGGTGTACCAGGCGAGAGGGGATTGGAAAAGGGCGTCGCCGATGCGGTGGAGGTAGCTTTTGCCTTCGTAGCCGGAGCCGACGGCCCATTCGACGGTGCGGGATTCGGTGGCGACGCGGTGGGTGAGGCGGCCGGCGTTCCAGGCGACGGACCAGGGCTGGGCGTTGTGGCGGCCGGACTGGGCGGGGCGGGCTTCGGCGGTGGGAGCGGTGATGGATCGGCCCATGCCGGTGGCGGCGAAGGAACGCACGATGGCGTCGTGGCAGGGGGAGCAGCTCACGGCGGCCAGCAGGGCGATCCACATGCAGCCATCTTACGACCCGGAGGGTTCTGTATGATCGTAAGCGTCAAAATGGATCGCAGAATACTTTTACAGGGCGCGGCGGCGGCCGCACTCGCGCCCGCCGCCACGGGGCGGATTCGCGCCGCGATGCTGGGGACGGGGCACAGCCACTTTTACGGGAAGTACAAGGCCCTCCTTGATTCGCCGGAGTACGAGGTGGCGGGGATCGTCGAAAACAACGCGGCGGCGCGGGCGGCGATCGAGAAAGACCCGCGGTATGCGGGGGGTGTGAAGTGGTTGGAAGAAGCGGCGATGCTGGCGGATCCGTCGATTCAGTTGGTCGTGGTGGAGTGCCGCGTGTGGGAGGCGGTGCCGTGGGGAAAGAAGGTGATCGCGGCGGGGAAGCACCTGCACATCGAGAAGCCGACGGGGAACGAGTGGCAGCCGTTTAAGGATTTGATGGAAGAGGCGCGGCGGAAGAAGCTGCTGGTGCAGACGGGGTATTTATGGCGTTGGCACGCGGGGCTGGTGGCGGCGTTGGAGGCGGCGAAGAAGGGGTGGCTGGGGGAGGTGTTCATGGTCCGGGGGACGATGAACTCCGACCGTGGGCCGGGGGAGCGGGCGATCGAGGCGAAGTACAAGGGCGGCGGTTTGTTTGAACTGAGCGGGCACGTGATCGACCGGGTGGTGGAGCTGCTGGGGCGGCCGAAGGCGGTGAAGAGCTGGCTGCGGCACGATACTTCGGTGAAGGACACGCTGGCGGACAACAACCTGGCGGTGCTGGAGTACGACCGGGCGCTGGCGGTGATCACGCAGGCGACGAAGATGGCTGGGTCCGGCGATCACCGGTCGTTCGAGATTATCGGGACGGACGGGACGATTCTGGTGCATCCGGAGTCGAATCCGCCGCGGATGCGGGTGTTCATGAAGGAGCCGAAGGGGCCGTACAAGGCGGGGTGGCAGGACCTGACGCTGCCGCCGCAGCCGCGGTTCGTGGCGGACTTCGCGGAGCTGGCGCGGGCGTTGAAGACGGGCAAGCCGCTGGCGCATTCCTACGATCACGAACTGTTGCTGCATGAGACGCTGCTGCGGGCGTCGGGAGAGATGAAGTGATCGCGCGGCGGGCGGTGCTGCTGGGCGCGGGCGCGGCGGTGTCGACGCGGGCGAACGAGGCGGTGACGGTGGGCGTGGTGGGCATCGGGACGCGGGGCGGGTATGTGGGCGCATTGGTGGGGCGGCATACGCCGGCGCGGGTGGTGGCGCTGTGCGACGTGGTGCCGGAGCGGATCGAAGCCGCGAAGAAGTCGATGGGCGTGGAGAATCCGCGGACCTACGACGACATCCGGAAGCTGCTGGCGAGCGACGTGGACGCGGTGATCATCGCGACGCCGGTTTATCTGCACGCGGAGCATTTTGAACTCGCCGTTCAGTCGGGGAAGCACATTTACATGGAGAAGCCGGCGTCGCTGGACGTGGCCGGGTGCAAGCGGATCATGCGGGCTGCGGACGCGGCGGGGCGGAAGGCGAACATCACGTTCGGGTTCCAGCGGCGGTACGGGCAGATGTATTTGAAGGCCAAGGCGGCGGTGGACGCGGGGGCCATCGGGAAGATTCATCTGGCGTTCGTGCGGTTCATCAAGGCGTCGAGCGAGGGGCGGCTGGGCGAGCGGCTGCCGGAGCCGCGGACGGAGGCCGAGCGCGTCGCGCGGTGGACGTATTTTCAGAAGCTGTCGGGGGATCTGATCGTCGAGAACAACGTGCATGTGATCGACGTGATGAACTGGTTTCTGGGCCGGCGGCCGGTGAGTGCGATCGGGATGGGCGGGGCGGCGCGGCCGCAGCGGGGCGATATGCGGGACCACAACCTGGTGGCCTACGATTACGGCGACGGGCTGCACGGGCAGCTGGTGGGGACGACGGCGGCATCGCCGGGATACCGGGACGTGGTGGAGCAGTTTTTCGGGCCGGCGGGGACGATCGAGACGTCGGAGACGCACTGGCGGCATTTTCGCGGGGCGAAGGACGAGACGTTCGAGAAGTCGGCGCGGAATCCGTCGATCGATTCGGTGGCGGCGTTCATCGAGCGCATCCGGACGGGGAAGCCGGAGAACGTGGGGGTGCGGGCGGCGGAGAGCACGTTGACGGCGATCCTGGGGCGAATGGCGATGGAGTCGCGGCGGGAGGTGACTTGGGACGAGATGATGAGGACGGGATGAGCGCGATATTTCAGAAGCTGAATTTCAAGGGGCAGGCGGCGATCGACGTGGTCGGCGCGCCGGAGTCGTTTGCGGCTGAGTTGGAGGCGATGCGGGGCGTGACGGCGGTGCGGACGAGGCTGGGGAAGCAGACGGAGTTCGTGTTGCTGTTCGCGACGAAGAAGGCCGAGGTGGACAAGTTCGCGGAGCAGGTGGGGAAGGCGGCGACGGGGGACGCGGTGGTGTGGATCGCGTATCCGAAGGGGACGTCGAAGAAGTACAAGTGCGAGTTCAACCGCGACAACGGGTGGGACCGGATGGGCGCGAACGGGTTCGAGCCGGTGCGGCAGGTGGCGATCGACGAGGACTGGTCCGCGCTGCGGTTCCGGCGCGTGGAGTTCATCAAGACGATGACGCGCGGGTTCGCGATGACGGAGGCGGGGAAGCAGAAGGCGCGGAAGGGTTAGGCGTCGGCGGTCACCTTTTTCAGGGCGCTTTCGACGATTTCGACGCCGAGGCCGGGCCGTTCGGGGACGCGGGCGAGGCCGGGCTTGTAGTCGAGCGGCTCGGCGATGAGGGCGTTGCCGAGGGGGCCGAGGTGGGCGTTGCCGCCTTCCATGATGACGAAGTTCGGCGTGGAGACGGCGAGGTGGATGGAGGCGGCCATATAGACGGCGGTGCCCATGGAGACGTGGGGCGACCAGAGGACGCCGAAGAGGTCGGCGAGGGCGGCCATGCGGCGGCACTCGGTGATGCCGCCGGCGCGGCAGACGTCGGGGTTGATGATGTCGACGGCTTTGGCGGTGAGGAGGTCGCGGAGCTGGAAGCGGTTGGAGAGCATTTCGCCGGCGACGACGGGGGTCTTCAACTGCGCGGCGAGGGTGGGGTAGTTGGCGACGTCTTCGGGGAGGAGGGCGTCCTCCCACCAGGCGAGGTTGGGGATTTCGTCGAGCTGGGCGCCGACGCGCTGGGCTTCGTTGAGCTTGTAGGCGCCGAGGGAATCGACGAGGACCTGGCCCTTGCCGCGGATGGCTTCGGCGACCTCGCGGACGCGGTTGATGTCATTGGTGCCGGGGCCTTTGGAGAGGCCCATTTTCACGACGCCGAAGCCGTCGGCGACGGCCTTCTGCGCGTTTTCGGCGAGGGTTTTGCCGCCGCCGCCGATGCCGGTGTAGGTGGCGGCGGTGTCGCGGTACTTGCCGCCGAGGAGGCGGTAGACGGGAACGTTGAGCGACTTGCCGAGCTGGGCGAAGAGGGCGATGTCGGCGCCGGCGATGGCCTCGGTGTAGAAGCCGGTGGAGTAGCCGCGGACGCGCTCGGTGGAGTACATCTTCTCCCAGAGGACTTCGACGTTGCGGGCGTCCTGGTTGAGGAGGACGGGGGCGAGGAGGTCCTCGACGATGGTTTTGTGGACGCGGGGGGTGGTGGGGGCGTGGCACTCGCCCCAGCCGGTGAGGCCCTGGTCGGTGGTGATTTTGACGAGGACGGCCTGCTGGTAGCGGCCGGCGCGGGTGGGGCTGGCGTGGTCGATGCGGTTCCAGAGGCCGACGCCGCCGGTCATGGAGCCGACGGGGGTCATGGCGACGAGGTCGCGGGAGGGTTTGCCGTCGTTGGGGGAGCGGACGATGAAGGCTTCGACCTTGGTGATTTTGAGGGCGGGGACACCGTTGCGGCCTTGCGCGCGAAGGGCGGCGGCGGAGGCGAGGGCGGGGGCGCCGAGGAGGAGCTGGCGACGGTTCATGGAGGGTTCTCCGGGGGATCGGGGCGGGCGCGATCTGGAATGTGAAATTTCAGATTGAGGTTATCACAGGAGGCGCTTGACGTCGCGGAGGGTTTGCATGGCGTCCTTGGACGGGATGTATTCCATGCCGATGTAGCCTTTGTAGCCGGAGTCGCGGATGGCGCGGAAGACGTTGGGGAAGTGGATTTCGCCGGTGCCGGGTTCGTGGCGGCCGGGGACGTCGGCGACGTGGATGTGGCCGATGGCGGCGACGTTGGCGCGGATGGTTTCGATGAGGTTCCCCTCCATGATCTGGACATGGTAGAGGTCGTAGAGGATGCGGAAATAGGGGCTGCCGACTTCGCGGACCATGTCGAAGGCTTCGGGGGTACGGTCGAGGAAGTAGCGGGAGTGGTTGTCGCCTTTGGGGTTGAGGGGCTCGATTTTGGCGAGGGTGTTGATGACCTCGACGAACATGGTGATGCCGCGTTTGGCGACGATGTCGTGCGCGCGTTTGAGGCCTTCGACCATGCTCGCGTGCATGGCTTCGCGGGACATGCCGGGGACGCGGAAACCGGAGAGGACGACCATGGCCTTCGTTTCGAAACGCTCGGCGGCTTCGGCGGAGGCGGCGATTTCGGCGAGGAAGCCGTCGCGTTCGCGGGGATCGACGAGGCCCATGCCGACGGGGTTGACGCCTTTGTTGCCGACGAGGCAGACGCATTCGAGGCCGAGGCGGCGCTGGAGGGGGACGATCTGTTTGGGGTCGGAGGCGCGCCAGTCGCCGAATTCGTAGCCGGGGTAGCCGGCGGCGGCGACTTTTTCGAGCTGTTGGGCGAGGGAGAGGCCGGGGAAGAGCGGTTCGACACGGATCGAGAGGCGGGGGGCGGGCGCGGGGGCGGCCGCGGCGGCGAGGGCGGGGAGGGTCAGCAGGTCGCGGCGACGCATGGCGATTGATATATCATAGCGGCGAAGAAGTCCCCGTCCATGATTCGTCCGATCCTCCTTTTTCTGGCTGTTGGCGCGGTGTTCGCGCAGAATATTCGTGTCATCAAGTTTTCGTCGAGCGACCCGTTTCGCATGGGCGAGGTGACGTCGCGGCGGATTATTCATCCGGGGCTGGGGGCGAAGAAGACGACGCTGAACCTGTCGGTTTCGCAGAACGGCGCAGAGTTCGCGCAGCACGTGCACGACTATTCCGACGATACGATTCTGGTGCTGAAGGGCGAGGTGAACCTGCGGCAGGGCGAGTCGCTGCACCTGTTTAAAACGGGCGAGGCGGCGTTTGTGCCGACGGGGCAGATCCACGGGACGATCACGGCGGGGACGGGCGACACGACGATGATCAGCTTTCAGAACCCGCCGGACCTGATTCTGTACACGGGGGCGCGGGATTCCAAGCGGCCGGGCGCGGCGAAGCCGAAGGGCGTGATTACGCCGGGCGCGGTGAAGTACGTGCGGTTCGACAAGAAGAACGGCGAGTTCACGAACGCGGCGCTGGGGTCGATGCGGGCGACGGGCGCGCGGTTTTTGCTGAAGAAGGGGAAGAAGTTCTCGACCGAGGTGAGGGACGGCGGGGAGCAGATTCTGTTCGTGTGGCGGGGGGCGTTGAAGGTGACCGACGCGGCGGGGAAGGTTTACGAGGCGGGCGAGCGGGACACGGTGTTTGTGCAGGGCGCGGCGAAGATGGAAGTGGTCGCGGCGGCGGACGGGCAGACGGAAGTGATTCAAGTGCAGGCGCCATGAGGCGGCGGATTTTTTTGGCGGCGGGCGCGGCGGCAGGAGCAGCGCCGGCGGGCCGGATTCGCGCCGCGATGATCGGCAGCGGGCACGGGCACGCACATTCGAAGATTCTGGCGCTGGAGAGCATGGCGGAGTACGAGTTCGCCGGGCTGGCGCGGCCGGAGGCGGACGACCCGGCGATCGGGCCGGCGTTCGCGCGGGTGCGGACGTTGCGCGAGCGGGAGATTCTCGACGATCGATCGATCGAGATGGTGGCGGTGGAGTTCGCGGATCCGGACACGAATCTGCGGTGGGCGCAGCGGTGTGTGGACGCGGGGAAGTGGGTGCATCTGGACAAGCCGCCGGGGTCGAGTTTGCCGGCGTTCCGGAAGCTGCTCGAGGACGCGCGGCGGCGGGGGCGCGTGGTCCAGATGGGCTATCAGTGGCGCTACCATCCGGCGATGCAGGCGGCGTTCGAAGCGGCGCGGAAGGGGTGGCTGGGCGAGGTGTACCGGTTCCGGGCGTCGATCGACAAACCGATTCTGGCGGACGAGCGGCGGCACCTGGCGAAGTACAAGGGCGGGATGATGTTTTCCGAAGGCTGCCATCTGATCGACCGGGCGACGGCACTGCTGGGCAAGCCGGCGCGGGTGCACAGCATCATCCGGCACCACGGCGCGCTGGATGACGGACTGGCGGACAACAACCTGGCGGTGCTGGAGTATCCGCGGGCGATCGCGGAGATCTCGATGGCCGGGTTCGGCCCGCAGGGCAATCAGCACCGTTATGTGGAAGTGCTGGGGACGAACGGGTCGGCGAAGGCGTCGCCGTTCGCGCCGGCGCGGTTGACGGTGACGCTGAAAGAGGCGCGGGGGCCGTACCGGGCGGGCGAGCAGACGTTGATGCCGACGGAGCCGCCGGGCAAGCCGTACACGCCCGATTTTTCGATTCTCGCCGCGGCGATCCGGCGCGGCGTTCCCCCGGACTACACGTCGGAGCACGACCTGATGACGCACGAGGTGCTGCTCAAGGCGTGCGGAATGTTATGAGAAAGGATTTTGACTATGCCTGATTTTTCCCGACGCAACCTGGTGCAGACCGCGGCGCTGGTGCCGCTGCAGGCGGTGCGTTCGAGCGCGCAGAACTCGGCGATCAAGGTGGGCGTGATCGGCGCGGGGAACCGCGGCTCCTATACGGGGACGGCGATCGCGAAGCTGCCGAACGTGAAGGTGACGGCGATTTGCGACGTGGTGCCGGCGCAGATCGAGGCGGCGCGGAAGCGGATCGGGAACCCCGATGCGAAGGGGTATGCGAACTATCAGGACGTGCTGGCGAGCGACGTGGACGCGGTGATGATTTCGACGCCGGTTTATCTGCATCCGGAGCATTTCGAGGCGGCGGTGAAATCGGGCAAGCACATCTACATGGAGAAGCCGGCGGGCGTGGACGTGGCCGGGTGCAAGCGGGTGATGAAGGCGGCGGATTCGGCAAAGCGGTCGCAGACGATCACGTTCGGGTTCCAGCAGCGGTACGGGGGCGTGTACGTGAAGGCGAAGCAGTTTCTGGAGTCGGGCGCGATCGGGAAGATCCGCGAGGTGCACGGGGAGTTTTTGAAGTTCGCGTTGAAGGGCGACGAACCGGTGCCGCCGCTGCCGCGCAATGAGAAAGAGAAGCTGGAGCAGTGGAAGCTGTGGCGGGCGACGTTTGGCGAGGTGATCGTCGAGACGTACGTGCACAACCTGGACGCGATCAACTGGTTTCTGGGCGCGCGGCCGTTGAAGGCCGTGGGCACGGGCGGGCGGACGGTCGAAAAGCGCGGCGATCTGCTGGACCACCTGAGCGTGACGTACGACTATCCGGACAAGGTGCAGATGACGTTCATCGGGTCGCAGATGACGCCGAAGTTTTTCCGGTCGAACCGCGAGCGGTACATCGGGGACAACGGGTTTCTGGAGACGGCGCGGGAGTATTGGACCTACAACACGGGCACGGGGCCGGTGACGGAGAAGGCGACGCACGACATCACGGTGGACGCGCTGACGGAGTTCGTGCGGCGCGTGGCCGAGGGCAAGCCGGAGAACGCCGGCGTGCGCGCGGCGGAGAGCACGCTGACCGCGATTCTGGGGCAGATGGCGATCGACCGGAAGCGCGAAGTGACGTGGGACGAGATGATGCGGAGCGCCTGAGTTTTGAGAATGCACAAACTACCTTCGGACGGCATTACGCCGCCAATTGTGACGCCGCTCGCGGCGCCGGATCGTCTGGATGTCGAGGGATTGGAGCGTATCGCCAACCGGGCGATCGCGGGGGGCGTGCGCGGACTTTTCGTGCTGGGCACGACGGGCGAGGGGCCGAGCCTTTCGCAGCGGTTGAAGCGGGATCTGATCCGGGAGACGGTGCGGATTACGGATGGCCGCGTGCCGGTGCTGGCGGGGTTGATCGAGGCCTCGACGGACGACGCGATCGGGCTGGCGGAGTTCGCGGCGGAGGCGGGCGCGGACGCGCTGGTGTGGACGCCGCCGTTCTACTATCCGCTGCCGCAGGAGATGCTGATCCGCGCGGCGGAGCGGCTGATTCCGCGGCTGCCGCTGCCGGTGTACCTCTACAACATCCCGGTGTTCACGAAGGTGCCGATCGAGCCGGAGACGTTCGCGGTGCTGGCGAAGCTGCCGAACGTTTGCGGGATCAAGGACTCGGGCGGGGATCTGGAGAAGCTGGCGCGGACGCGGGCGCTGGTGCCGGAGATGCCGATTCTGTGGGGGCCGGAAGAGATTCTGCTGGAGGCGATGGCGGCGGGCGCGACGGGCGGAGTGAACGGCGGGGCGAACCTGTTCCCGGAGCTGTTCGTGGCGCTGCACGACGCGATCGCCGGCGGGGATGCGGCGCGGGCCCGGCTGCTGCAGGACATCGTGGCTCGCATCGGACGCGAGATCTACGGCGCCGCGCCGGGCGGGCCGGGGTTTGTGTTTGGCATTAAGTGCGCGTTGGAAGATCTTGGCATCGCCGGGCCGTTGCCGGCGGAACCGCTCTCGCCGTTGGAGGGCGCCCCGCGGGAGCGGATTCGAACCGCTGTCGCCAACATTCAACAATCGATTCGAGAAAACCTCTAGTTCAAGGAGCCGTTCGTGAAGTCACTCCGCCTCGTCCTTGCGCTGACTTGCGCAGCCCTTCCCGCGTTTTCGCAGAACGTCACCGGCAGCATCAGCGGCATCGTCCGCGATCCTTCCGGGGCCGTTGTGCCGTCCGTCAACATTACGGTAACCAACACCGGCACATCGGCCACGTTCCAGGCGACGACCGACGACACCGGCCTCTACACGCTGCGCACGCTGCCGGTGGGCGTGTACGATCTGGCCGCCGAGGTGAACGGGTTCAAGAAGTATCAGACGCGCGGGATCCGGCTGCAGGTGAACGAGGTGGCGCGCGTCGACGTCAACCTGGCGGTGGGCACGGCGGCCGAGACGGTGACGGTATCGAGCCAGGCGGTTGTGGTGGACACGACGACGGCGACGCTGAAGGCGGTGGTGGATCAGAAGCGGATCGCGGAGCTGCCGTTGAACGGGCGGAATCCAACGCAGCTGATGCAGCTGATTGTCGGCGTGGTGCGCGACACGCGGGCGGACGTGACATCGGGCACGACGTACCCGGGCACGCAGCCGGTGTCGGTGAACGGCAACCGCTCCAATTCGACGAACTACGTGCTGGACGGGGCGCAGAACAACGACCACTACTCGAACGCGCCCAACCCGATGCCGAACCCGGACGCGCTGCAGGAGTTCAGCGTGCAGACCAACAATTTTTCGGCCGAGTTCGGCCGGCAGTCGGGCGGGCTGGTGAACGCGGTGACGAAGTCTGGCACGAACGAGCTGCACGGCAGCGCGTTTGAGTTCGTGCGCAACAAGGCGATCAACGCGCGGAACTTCTTCAATCCGCCGGTGGCGCCGGGATCGACCGAGCGCCGCGACGACGGCTTGAAGCGGAACCAGTTCGGCGCGACGCTGGGCGGGCCGGTGTTCCTGCCGAAGCTCTACAACGGGCGCGACAAGAGCTTCTTCTTCTTCTCCTACCAGGGCACGACGCAGCGGCAGACGCCGATCACGGTGGGCCGCGTGGTACCGACGGCGGCGCAGCGGGCCGGCGATTTTTCCAACATCACCAACCGCACGCTGCGGAACCCGTTCGACAACCTGGCGCCGTTCCCGGGCAACCGGATTCCGGTGTCGCTGTTCAACCCGGTGAGCGCGGCGATCCTGAAGGATTACATTCCACTGCCGACTTCCGGCAACACCATCTCCATCGCGCCGCCGAACGCGTACCGCGACGATCAACTGCTGACGCGCGGCGACCAACAGATCGGCTCGAACAACCGGCTGAGCGGGCGGTTCTGGCGCTCCATCGCGTCGAGCCCCGGACTGCTGAACCCTTCCAACTACCTGGAAACGGTGACGCCGCGCGGCTGGAACAACACGTCGGTGACGATTACCGATACGCACATCGTGTCGCCGACGCTGACCAACCAGTTCCTGTTCAGCTACAACCACACCAACGGCGACGCGGTGCCGGTGTATCCGTCCAAGAGCCTGAAGGACCTCGGCGTGAACATGTACAACGACGACAAGCCGCAGTATCACATCACCGTCGCGGGCTACTTCGACACGCTGAACACGGGCGACACGAACGATTTCATCCGGAAGGAGTACCAGTTCACCGACACGATGCGGTGGTCGAAGGGCAAGCACCAGATCACGTTCGGCGGCGAGTACAACTACGGGATCGGGGACATCATCAACAACTTCCGCGCCAACGGGCAGTTCAATTTCAACGGCGCGGCGCCGTTCACGACGGACTCGCTGGCGGACTTCATGCTGGGCAAGTTCAACACGCTGGCGCAGGGCGTGGGCGAGTACAAGAAGACTCGGTTCCACATGCTGAGCTTCTTTTTCCAGGACTCGATGAAGCTGCGGCGCAACTTCACGCTGGACCTGGGCGTGCGGTGGGAGCCGTTCCTGCCCTACACCGACGTCGATGGGAAGCTGGCGACGTGGCGGGCGGGGCAGCAGTCGACGCGGTACGTCAACGCGCCGCGGGGCATCCTGTACCCGGGCGACGCGGGGATTCCGGCTGGCGGGTTTGAAAAGACGATGTCGAACTTCGGCCCGCGGTTGGGCTTCGCGTGGGACGTGTTCGGGGACGGCAAGACGGCGGTGCGCGGCGGGTATGGCATCTTCTTCGACCGCTCGAATACGATTTCAACGAACAGCCAGGCGAACCAGGCGCCGTTCGGCACGGTGGTGACGATCAACGGCAACGCGACGAACAGCTTCTCCAACCCGTGGGCGGGCACGACGAATCCGTTCCCGGGCACGACAACGCCGCCTTCGACGGTGGCGTTCCCGCAGTTCTCGACGCACACGGTCTACGAGCAGCACATGCGGAACCCGTATGTGCAGTCGTGGAACCTGACAATGGAGCGCGAGGTCGCCGGCGGCTTTATCGCGCGGGCTTCCTACGCTGGTTCGAAGGGCACGCGGCTGGTGGCGCTGCGCGAGTTCAACGCGGCGGTGTACGCGCCGGGCGCGACGACGGCGACGACGAACGCGCGGCGGCCGTTCGCGCCGGCGATCGGCAACCTGACGATCGTGGAGCCGGTCTCGAACTCCACCTATCACGCGCTGCAACTGACGGCCGAGCGGCGCTTCGCCAAGGGCTTTTCCGTCCTGACGAACTACCAGTTCTCGAAGTCGATCGACGACGCTTCCGCGAACAAGGCGACCGGACAGGCGCGCACGAACCCCAACAATCAGGCCTATGACAAGGGCCTGTCGGACTTCGACAAGCGGCACGTGTTCAACCTCTCGGGGCTGTGGGAACTGCCGGTGAAGCCGTCGAACCGGGTGGCCTCGGCGATCCTCGGCGGCTGGAGCCTGAACTCGATCGTGAGCCTGCAATCGGGCTTCCCCTTCACGGTGGGCAGCGGCGTGGATAACGCGCGGACGGGCACGGGCGGGCAGCGGGCGGACCTGATCGGGAACCCGTTCCTCGGCGACGGGCGCGCGCAGGGAGCGATGATCGATCAGTACCTGAGCCGCACCGCGTTCGCGCCGAACGCGCTTGGGACCTTCGGCACGCTAGGCCGGAACACGTTCCGCGCGCCGGGCTTCGCGAGCGTCGATTTCGGGCTCGCGAAGGGGTTCACGGTGAAGGAGCGCATCACGACCACGCTGCGCTTTGAGGCGTTCAACGCGCTGAACCGCACCAACCTGGGCGCGCCGAACGCGGCGCAGAACAGCGTGCAGTTCATGCGCATCACGAGCGCCAGCGATCCCCGCATTCTGCAGCTGGCGGCGCGGCTGACTTTTTAGCGCATCAGGTCGAGAGCGGCTTTGATGTAGATCTCACCGGTCTTTTCGCCGAGCGATACGCGCGAGATGTACTTGTAGCGATCGAAGCCGGCGAAATCGACCTCGGTGAGCATGTAGCCGAAGGCGTCGTTGGTCAACCCGAAGAGGAAGTTGTGCTCGCCGCGCATCTTCCTCTTCAGGTAAAGGCCGATGTTGGGGAGCGCCTCGCCGGGGATGGTGAGGATTTCGGCGTTACCGAGGCGGAGGAAGTTGATCTGCGTCTGGACGGTGCGGTCGGCGCCCCGGGGGTAGTTGAGCGGCGAGTGGTTGACCACCATCCACATGTCGTTGCTCTCGACGGGGAACTTGACCATCGCCGATTTCACGCGCAGCGCGGGCGACTTCTGCCAGGGGGCGGCGGCGATGAGGCGGAGGGACTCGGAGGCGAGGAGCTTGCCGATGCGCTCGCATTCGGCCCAGGTGCGGTCGTCGTGCCAGTAACCGCGCTGCGGATCGCTGGGGCGGTTGAGGTCGCGGTTGTCGGCGGTGATCATGCCGCCCTGGGCGCCGTTGAGGAAGAGGGCCGTGCCGCCGGCGGCGGCTTCGATGGCGTCGTAGAGCGGCCCGATGAGATCGGGGCTGAGGATGCCCTGCGCGCTGCCGAGGACCTCGGGATGGATGGCGTAGTTGACGAGCGTGGCGATGGTCTTTTCGCCGGCGCCGCGGACTTGGAGGATGGACGCGCGGCGGTCGTAGAGATCGGGGGCGTAGTAGTTGTAGGCGATCTTGCCCTTCGCTTCGCCCGAGGCGGTACGGAGTTCGGCGGGCTCGAGCTTCGCGAGCGCGTCGTTGATGGCGGCGGCGACCTGTTCGGCGACGAACTGCATGTAGGCGAGCGAACCGGTGTGGCCGCCCTTGCCGTCGGGGAAGGCGTAGACGTCGGGTGCGCTGTGCGTGTGGGTGGCGCCGATGAGGATACGGTCGGCGGGGATGGCGGTGACGAGTGCACGGGCGCGGTTGCCGAGCACGGAGGGGAAGCCGAGGAGATCGACCGAAGCGATGGCGATGGTTTCGCCGCCGGAACGGAGGACGAGGGCGCGGGCGGTGAGGTCGCCGAGTTTGCGCGTGGCCGGGGTGGTGGGTCCCATGCCGCCGCTGACGGGCAGGAGGGGGTCCGGCGTGATGATGCGCCGGGCGGCACCGGCGAGGAGGGGCTCCTGCGCATGCAGAAGGGCGCCGCCGAAGGCGGCCACGAACGCGCGACGTCTCATATTCACCATGATATGAGCCAATTGGGCCGGCGATTTTCGCTATATCCAACGAACGGCATGCTTGCTCTATTTCTGGCCACGTTCGCCCTTGCCTGCGGCCTGCTGTACCGGGTGACCGGGAAGGGCGTGTTGACGGCGATTCCCTGGCTCGCGCTGACGGCGGGGTTGGCTCATATCGGCGCGTTTGCGAACTTTGAGCGATTGACGCCGCTGCTGATGCTGTACGTCTTCGCGGCGATCGTGATGGCGACGATCGTCGGTACGCGGACCACGGCGCCGCTGGCGGTGCTGATCGGATTTCAAGCCTTCCGGATTCCGGTTGAGGTGTTCCTGCACCAGGGTTACGCGGCCGGAGTGGTGCCGGTGCAGATGACGTGGGATGGCCGGAACTTCGATGTGTTGACCGGACTGGCGGCGCTGCCGGTGGCGTGGCTGGCGTCGAAAGGGCGGCTGCCGCGCGGGGCGCTACACGCGTGGAACGCGTTGGGCTTCGCGTTGCTCGTCAACATCATGGCGGTGTCGATCCTGTCGTTTCCAACGCCGCTCCGGCAGTTCTGGAATGAACCCGCGAACGTGTTCGTGACGCGGCTGCCGTATGTCTGGCTGCCGACGTTTCTGGTGCCGGCGGCGTGGTTCGGCCACATTGCCGTATGGGCGAACGCGCGGCGGCTTCAGACGCGGCCGTAGGTGAGCCGGCGCCAGGCCCACTCCGCCGGGCCGTAGGCGAACCAGCGCAGCCAGAGCGCGCTGAGGATCATTTGCAAAACGTAGAAGCCGAAGCACCAGATGAGCCCCTGCAGCGGATGGACGCGGCCGTAGAGGCCGAGGCCGTAGGAGTTGGCGATGGTGGTGAAGACGATCGACTGCAGGAGATAGTTGGTGAGGGCCATGCGGCCGACAGCGGCGAAGGGCGCCATCCAGGCGCGGACGCCGATCAGCAGGAGGACGGCGACGTAACCGAAGGCCATGGCCGGGCGGCCGATGAACTCGCGAATCATGCCGAGTTCGGCCCGCCAGAGCGGGTCCTCGCCGAGCGGGTTCTGGTAGCCCCACCACAGGTCGCCGGCAGTGATGGCGAGCCCGAGGGGCAGGGCAGCGAGGGCGAGCGGGAGCAGCAGGCGGCGGTGCTTTTCGGTCTCGGTGAAGAGGCGGCGGCGGGCGGCGGCCAAACCTAGCAGGAAGGAAGCGAAGAGTTCGGTGGACCACCCGACCTCGGGCCCGAGCTGCCGCAAGTCCTTCTGCAAGCGATGCCGCAGGATCTCTCCGGCGCTTCCCTTCCCCATCACGCGGATGTCCTCGACAAGGCGTTTCGTGCGCTCGCTATTGTTTTCCTGCCGCTTCTTGGC
>CAYMTH010000017.1:0-5967 GCA_964393235.1 uncultured Solibacteraceae bacterium
CGCGCCGGTCGCCGCCAAAAGCCCTCGCTCACCGTCCTCGTCGCCTCCTCCGCCCCCCTCGACCAGTACATCATCGACCACCCCGACTACTTCTTCCACCGTCCCCCCGAACACGCCTTCATCAACCCCGACAACCTCGAGATCCTGCTGAATCACCTCAAGTGCGCGGCCTTCGAACTTCCCATTCGCGCCGGCGAAAAGTTCGGCCCCCACGCCCCCGGCGACCTCTGCCGATTCCTCCAGGAACTCGGCCTCCTCCACCTCACCGGCGATACCTGGCACTGGACGTCGGACACCTACCCCGCCGACGCCGTCAGCCTCCGCGCCGTCACCAGCGATAACTTCGTCGTCATCGATACGACCAACGAAAACAAGGTGATCGCCGAAGTCGACTTCCCCTCCGCCCTCACCACCCTCCACGAGAAGGCGATCTACCTCCACGACGCCAAACAGTACCAGGTCGAGCGCTTCGACTACGACGGCCGCAAAGCCTACGTCCGCGCCGTTGAGTGCGACTACTTCACCGACGCCATCGACTACACGCAAGTCAAAATCATCAACGAGTTCGACCGCGCCGAACTCCCCGCCTCCGCTCGCGCCCTTCACGGCGAAGTCCGCGTCAACCGCCAGATCGTCGGCTTCAAGAAGGTGAAGTTCTACACCATGGAAAACGTCGGCGCCGGCAACCTCTCCACCCCCGAACAGGAAATGCACACCACCTCCTTCTGGCTGCACTTCTCCGAAGGGTTCCTCCCCCGCTTCCCCGGCCTCACCCCGCCCGAGAAACCGAACGGCCTCGCCGGCCTCGGCCACGCCCTCCGCGCCGTCGCCGCCCTCCTCCTCATGTGCGACCCGCGCGACCTCGGCGTTACCCTGACCGAGGACTCCACCGAACCCTCCCGCGACTACCGCCCGAACCTCTACCTCTACGACAACTACCCCGGCGGCATCGGCGGCAGCCAGCCGTTGTTCCGGATGCAGGACCGCCTGCTCCGTTCGACCGCCGAACTGATCGCCCACTGCCCCTGCGAGCACGGCTGCCCCAGCTGTGTCGGCCCGGTCGGCGAAGTGGGCGAGCGCGGCAAAGAGGTCGCCCAGCGGGTCTTGCGGGAGATCCTCTCCATCGGCTAGTATTTGTGAGTATGCGCTCACAAATAAATTTCGGCTATGCCTGGTACCTGACCTACGGACACCTCCTCCTGGCCATTCCCGCCGCCGCCGTCGCGCTCTGGGCGTTCGCCGGCTTCGCCGTCATGCGCTTCGTCCTGGACTTCAATAGCCCGATGCAGCTGCCCGCGACCTCCTTTCTCGCCGCCGGCTCCGGGCGCGTCCTCGATATCGGCGCCGGCACCGGCCGCTCCGCCATCGCCCTGCTCGAGTCCCGCCCGCAGGCGACCCTCGTCGCCATCGACCGCTTTGAGCGCTCCTATACCGAACACTTCGGGAAAATCGGCGACGGCCGAATTATCGACAACCTGCGCGCCGCCGGCGTCCTCGACCGGGCAACGGTCAAAAAGGCGGATATGCGCGAACTGCCCTTCACCGGCGGCGAGTTCGATGCGGCGCTCTCGGTCTTCGCGATCGATCACACGAGTTCCGAGGGCATCCGCAAAGCGCTCGCCGAGGCCGCCCGCGTCGTCAAGCCAGGCGGCGATTTCCTCATGGTCGTCATGCACCGCGACGGCTGGATGCGGCTGGCGTTTGGCCCCTTTATGCGCCACGTCGGCACCCGGAGCGCCGCGACCTGGGCGCAACTGCTGGACCAGGCGGGGTTTACCGTCGTCGAGCAGGGGCCCCAGCCCGGCGCGCTCTACTTCCTCGCCAGGCGCCGGTGAGCGTACGATGGGGGGATGGGGCGGAAGCGCACGATCAGCGACGAGGAGCTACTGGAAACGGCGCGGGCGGCGTTCGTTGAGCTCGGCATCGCCGCCCCGGCGAAAGAGATCGCCCGGCGCGCGGGGGTGAGCGAAGGGGTTCTGTTTCAAAGGTTTACGACGAAAGAAGACCTCTTCTTCGCGGCCATGATCCCGCCCGCGGGGGGCGACCTGAGCCCCCTGCTGGCTAACCCGGATCTTGGCGGCCGGGAACTCATCCGGCGCGCGACGCTGCAACTGACGGCCTACTTCCGCCTCATTCTGCCGTCATTCATCCCGCTGATCTCGCACCCGGCCTTTCGTTTTGAGGAGTTTGCGCTCCGTCACCCGCAGTCGCCCCTGTTCCGGCTGCGGTTCCAGCTGGTCGAACTGGCCATCCGCGAGCGCCAGGCCGGCCGCATCGGCGACGCGCCCGCCCCTTCCGTCGCGGCCCTCATCTGGTCGACCGCGTTTACCATCGCCTTCTTCGAGCAGATCGGCGCGCACGGCGGCCGCATCGACGACAGCATCGTCACCGGGGCGATCGAAACGCTCTGGACCGGCCTCGCCCCCCGGAACGGTTGACTTCGGCGCTCCGGCGCGAAATGATGCGGGCATGTTCCATGTCATGGCCAAGCCGACGGGGGCGGTGTGCAACCTCGACTGTAAGTACTGCTTTTTCTTATCGAAAGAGGCGCTGTACCCGGACAGTCCGTGGCGCATGGGGGCCAATGTTCAGGAAGAGTACATCCGGCAGGTCATCGAGGCGGCCGGCGACGCGCCAGCGGTGACCATCGCCTGGCAGGGCGGCGAACCGACCCTGATGGGCCTCGACTTCTACCGGCGCGCGATGGAGCTGGCCAACCGCTACGTCCGCCCCGGTGTTTCAGTCGAACATACGTTTCAAACGAATGGTGTGCTGCTCGACGACGAATGGTGCCGGTTTTTCGCACAAAATCGCGTCTTAGTTGGCCTTTCTCTCGACGGAAATCGCGAGATTCATGACACCTTTCGCGTCGACAAAGGCGGCGCCCCGACCTTCGATAAAGTCGTGCGCGCGGCGCGCCGCCTGGAGGCGGCCGGCGCCGATTTCAACATCCTGTGCACCGTGCACGCGGCGAACGGCGACCGGGGGCTCGAAGTGTACCGGTTTTTGCGCGATGAGGTTCGGGCGAAGTTCCTGCAGTTCATCCCGATCGTCGAACGCATCGACGGGCGGGTTTCCGAGCGATCGGTGGCCCCGGCGCAGTGGGGGCGGTTTTTGGTGGAAGTGTTCGATGAGTGGGTGCGGCACGACGTCGGGCGGGTGTTCGTGCAGCATTTCGATTCGGCGCTGGCGTGCTGGCACGGCGAGGGCGCGGCGGTTTGCATTCACCAGGAGACGTGCGGGAAGGGGCTGGCGCTGATGCCGAACGGGGACCTGTATTCGTGCGATCACTTCGTGGACCCGGAGTACCGGCTCGGGAACATCCTGCGGGACCGGATGGCGGACCTGGCGGAATCGCCGCGGCAGATCGCGTTCGGGAATGACAAACGCGACGGATTGCCGCGGTATTGCCGCGAGTGTCCGGTGCTGTTCGCGTGCCGGGGCGAGTGTCCGAAGAGCCGGTTTTTGCAGACTCCGGACGGGGAGGACGGGCTCAATTACCTGTGCGAGGGGCACCGGATGTTCTTCACGCACATCGACCGGCCGATGCGGATCATGGCCGGACTGCTGCGCAAGGGGCGGCCGGCGGCGGAGATCATGGCGGCGGTGGCCGAGGACGAGGATCCGCGCCCGACGCGGTCGCGGGCGCGGTGGGAGGAGTTGGCCCGGGTTACACGGCCGGCGGGTAGTCGGTGAAGCCGACGGGGCCGGGGGTGTAGAACGTCGACGGGTCGGGCGCGGCGAGGGGGAGGTCGCGCTGGAAGCGTTCGACGAGGTCGGGGTTCGAAATGTAGGGGCGGCCGTAGGAGACCAGGTCCGCTTCACCGGTCGCCACGAGCTGGGCGCCGGTTTCCTTGGTGAGTTCCGTGTTCAGGATGATGGTCCCCGGGAAGGCCGCGCGGAGTTTGTCCCAGGCGGTGAAGCGGGGGGAGTCCGGCTTGACGATGTGCAGGAAGGCGGCGTTGCGGGAGGCCAGTTCCCTCGCGAGGAGGGGGTAGGTGACTTCGGCGTCGGGATCGTGGATATCGTTGAACGTCCCGGCCGGGCTGATGCGGATGCCGATGCGGCCGGGCTCCCAGGCGGCGGCCATGGCGTCGAAAACTTCGAGCACGAAGCGGATGCGGTTTTCCGGGGTGCCGCCGTATTCGTCCGTGCGCTGGTTGCTGTTCGGGGCCAGGAACTGGTTGGGCAGATAGCCGTTGGCGGAGTGGAGTTCCACGGCGTCGAATCCGGCTTCGCGGGCGTTGCGGACCGCCTGGGCGAACTCGGCGACGAGCGCGCGGACCTCTTCGACGGTCAGGGCTTCGGGCGTGGTCAGGGGCTGCATGCCTTGGGCATCGGTCCACATCCCGCCCTTCGCGGCGATGGCCGAGGGGGCTACGGTGCGGGCGCCGGCGGGCTTGTTGGCGGGGTGGGCGATGCGGCCGACGTGCATCAGCTGAATCGCGATGCGGCCGCCCTTGGCGTGCACGGCATCGGTGACGCGGCGCCAGGCGGCGATCTGGCCGGGCGTGTGGATGGACGGGGTGCGGGCGTAGCCGAGGCCGTTGGCGGAGGTCGCGACGCCTTCGGTGAGGATCAGGCCGGCGGAGGCGCGCTGGGCGTAGTACTCCTCGTGAAGGGGGTTGGGCGCG
The DNA here is from genome assembly GCA_964393235.1 of uncultured Solibacteraceae bacterium. GTDB lineage: Bacteria > Acidobacteriota > Terriglobia > Bryobacterales > Bryobacteraceae. The sequence continues at coordinate 4,635 of CAYMTH010000017.1, forward strand.
TTGTCTTCGACGGCGCGGGAACGGGTCATGGGGGCCATGACGATGCGGTTGGGGAGTTGCAGGGCGCCGGCGGCGCTGGGTTCGAAGAGGGTAGGCATTGTCGATCCTTTGCTAGTCAATTATTCGATGTCGAATTAACTGATGCTGTCGGGATCGATCTGGTTGCAGAGGGAGGCGAGAAGTTTGCGGAGGATGTGGTCGAGTTGGGTGGACTCGGCGGGGGAGAGGGGGCAGGCGGCGTGGTCGATGGCGCGGAGGGCCTGGCGGACGAGGGCGCGGCCGTCAGGGGTGAGGTGGACGCGGGTGGCGCGGCGGTCGTCGGGGTCGGGGAGGCGGTGGATCCAGCCGGCCTGTTCGAGGCGGTCGAGGCGGTTGGTCATGGCGGCTGGGGAGAGCTGGCAGGCGGGGAGGAGCTGGCAGGCGTGGGCGCCTTCGGCGGGGGGAGCGGCGATGAGGGCGGAGAGGACTTCGAACTGCCAGAGGGTGAGGCCGAGGGGGGCGAGGGCGTGGTCGAGCTTTTTTTCGAGGGCGCGGGCGAGGCGGAGGAGGCGGGAGGTGTTGCCGAGGGCGGGGGTGTCGAGGCCGGGGGCCTCGGCGGCCCAGTGGGTGAGGAGGTCGTCGAGGAGGTCGGACATCAGGGTTTGTCCCAGAAGCCGGTGGCGGAGAGGAAGCGGCCGCCGGGAGAGAGTTGGCCGAAGTTGGATCCGCGGGCCATGGGGGAGCCGTCGGGTTGGCGGATGATCCAGGAGAAGCGGTAGACGCCGTGGCACTGTTCGGGGGGCGCGGCGAGTTCGAGCCGGCAGCCGGGGACGAACCGGAGGGCCGCGGCGATGTAGGCGTTGAGGGCGTCCCGGCCCTCGGCGACGCCCATGCCGTCCTTAAACACGGCGGCGGGTTCCCAGCAGGATTCGAGCAGGGCAGCGCGGGCGGTGTCGTCGGGCTCATTCCAGGCCCGGATGTAGGCGTCGACGGCGGCCGGGAGGGAATCGCGGAAGTGGAGGTTGGCCGCGGTGGCGGCGAGCTGGGCGAGGTAGTGGCGCCATGCTTGGGGATCGCCGGCGCCGTTCTCGGGGACGAGGGTGATCGAAGCGCCGGTGGGGCTGGCGGCAATCTCGATCGCGGCGGGGAGAGGTGGAGGGGCGGTCATGGCGCCACGGATAGCCTCCGGCGGAGCGGCGACCTGGATTGTGAAGGTCATGCGGTTATCCGATAGGATACGCCGATGGGTGAGCGGAAAAAGTGGACGCTCGCGGGAGGCACCATTCTGGGGGGCGGGTGTGCGGCGGGAAGGGGTGGGGTTTCGCGCGGGGCCAGGCTGACGCCTTTCCCCGCC
>CAYMTH010000017.1:5977-12172 GCA_964393235.1 uncultured Solibacteraceae bacterium
GGGGTTTGCGCGCGGGGACAGGCATAGGCCGCGCCCCGGAGGGGGGCGGGGGCGGTGGCGGGGCGGGTTGGAAAAATGGGGACACTCGCGGCAGGCACCATTTTTTAGGGGCGGTAGATGTCTTCGCGGAGGGCGGCGAGGGCGGGCTCGGTTTGCTCGGGGGGCTGGCCACAACTCGCTAACGCCTGACGCACCATCTCGATCGCTCCTTCGAATTCGGGCTGCACCGCGATCCGGGCTCCGTGCATGCGCAATGACGTGATCTCGGACTGATGAGCGGCGCGGGCAATCACCGTCAGGTCCCGGTGCAGGGCGAGCGAATCCTGCAACGTCAAGTGAATCTGCGGCTGGTCGGGGAAGGTCAGGAGGAGCACCTTCGCATGCTCGACACGGGCGGCGTGCAGGATCTCAGGACGGGAGATGTCGCCCCAGATGCCGGGGTAGCCGACGGCGGTCAGGTCGGTGTAGAGGGAATGGTTCGATTCCACGATCAGGACGGGGTAGCCCGCCTTCGTAAAGGCCCGGGCGGCGGCGCGGCCGGAACGGCCATAGCCGGCCAGGATGACGTGATCCCGGAGACGGAGCACCGGGAGTTTGTATTCGCGGCGGGCCGGGGCGGGGCGGCGCCAACGGCGCCAGGCGCGGCCGAGGGGAAGGGCGGCGGCGGAGACGATCGGGGAGAGCGCCATGGTCAGGATGGTGCAGGTGAGGATGAGATTGTAGGTCGGGCGGGAGAGGAAGTTGCCGGACAGGCCCGCACGGGCGAGCACGAAGGAGAACTCGCCGATCTGGGAGAGGCCGAGGCCGATGATCCAGGGGGCCATGTAGGTGTAGCCGAAGGCCCGGGCGATCCAGCCGGTGAGGGCGCCCTTGGCGACGAAGATGAAGAGGACGGAGGCCAGGATGAGGGGGATGTTGGCGAGGGCATAGGCGGGGTCGAAGAGCATGCCGACCGTCACGAAGAAGAGCAGGCCGAAGATGTCGCGGAGGGGAACGATGTCGGAAAGGGCCTGGTGGGAGAACTCGGATTCGGAAAGAACGATGCCGGCGACGAAGGCGGTGGTGAATGCTCCTACACCGGAGATGATGACGAGCGCGAAGGATAGGCCGAAGTGGTGCGTGGTGTAGCCGACGCCGATACCGATGGCGACGACGGCGACGAGGAAGAGTTCGTGGGAGCCCCAGGTGAGGATGAACTTCAGGGCGCGGGGGAGGCCGTGAGTGCCGATGAAGTAGATGCCGGCGAGGACGGCGGCGGCGACGGCGGAGGCGCGAAGGAGGTTGGCGAGGATGGACGCCGGGTCGCCGCCGAGCTGGGGCAGGATGATGAGCATGGGGATGACGGCGAGGTCCTGCATGACGAGGAGGCCGATCATGACGCGGGAGGCGAGCGTGGTGGTCATGCCGGAGGCGGAGAGCGTCTTGAGGACCACCATGGTGGAAGACACCGAGACCATGGCGCCGAACCAGATGGCTTCGGAGGTGGGAAGGCCGAGGAGGAGAGAGGCGGCGAGGGCGGCGAGGGCGGTGGTGCCGAGGACCTGGAGGGGGCCGCCCATGAGGGCGACGCGGCGGACGGGCTGGAGGTCGCGGAAGGAGACCTCGAGGCCGAGAGAGAACAGAAGCAGGGCCACGCCGATTTCGGCGAGGAGTTCGATTTCATGAACCTGGCCGACGGTAGGGCCGGCGGTATTGGGACCGACGATGACGCCCGCGAGGACGTAACCGACTAAGAGGGGAAGGCGGAGGGCTCGGGCAAGCAGGCCGCCGATAAGGCCGGCCACAATGATGAGTACAAAGTCCTGTGCAATACCCAACGGGGGAGGCTCCTCCTTCTATTCTCCCCCGTCAGGCGCGGGCTACCTATTGCTTGTAGCGGCGGTAGCCAAGGGCGGCTCCAAGGCCGAGTGCGGCGAGCGCCATGGACGAGGGTTCGGGGACCTCGCTCGACGGGCTCTGGGCGGGGAAGCCGACGGTGACGCGGAGACGCTGATCGCCGGTGGTGGAGCCCATGGAGGTGCCGGTGGAATAGTTGCCGTCGACGGCGTTGCCGACGCTGGCGGCATTGAAGGTGGCGCCGAAGCCGGCGTAGCTGAGGACGTTGTTGGCGGTGACTACGGTGGAGCCAAAGAGGAGTTCGACCTCCATGATGTTGAGGCCGGAGGAGGAGCCGGCGTAGGCGGCTTCGATGGAGATGTAATCGCCGTCGAGGTTAAAGGAGCCGTCGGCATTGGAGTAGAAGACGTCGTAAAACTCGTTGCCGGCGCCGGTGAAGTCGTTGTTGGCGATGCCGAGGCTGCCGGACAGGCGGCCCTGCATGGCGGTGGCCGACGGGGCATACGAGATGGTGGTGACGCCGGAAGTGCCTTCGAAAAAGTTGATACCGGTCAGTCCAGGAAGTGTTCGAATGGGGGCGGCGGGGAGCGTCAGGGACGCGGCCGCCAGAAGCAGAAAGAGTCGTGTTTGTTTTGTCATTTTTTCCTCGCGATGACGGCGGGGGATAGGCCCGCCGCTGACAGTCAAAGGCGAGAGGGCGAGGAAAAAGGGACCAACTTTACTGGCGGCACTTGCCGGCGCGGCCGGACTTATAGAGGCCGGCGATTTCGGCAGGTTCGAGGGCGCGGCGGTAGAAGGCGAGTTCGTCGATATCGCCTTCGAAATAGATATTGTCGCGGGGGACGTAGCCGTTGGCGTGATGGCGGGCGAGCCAGACGGGGTCCGGGGTGGAGAGGTTGGCGAGGGTGGTGTTGCGGCCGGATTTGGCGGCGAGCTTGCCATCGACGTAAATTTCGGGGGACTGCTGGGGGAGGCGGCGTGCGACGCCGACGAGGTGGTGCCATTTGCCGTCGTCGATGCGATGATTGACGGCGACGGTATCGGTGATTTCGACGCCGTAGACGACCTGGAAACCGGGGGCGCCGCGGCGGACGTAGAGGAGCCAGCCGGCAGGGAGTTTGCTGCGTTTGTCGACGATGTTGCGGGGGGAGCCCTGGGTGGTGGTGCGGACCCAGACTTCGGCGGAGAAGTTTTCCTCGCCGGGGTTGAAGCCGGTGGCGGGGAGCTCGAAGTAGGTGGATTTGCCGTCGAAGCGGAGGCCGTTGCCGATGACGCCGGGGACGCGGAGGGCCTTGGCGAAGAGGGGTTCGTCGAAGGAGAAAGAGGCGGAGCGGTTTTTGGGCGCGGGTGCGCAGGGCTGGCCGAGGAGCGCGGCGCTAATAGACAAGAAGCAGAGTAATGTAGTCGAAGTCGGTGTCATCGGAGGCGAAGATATCGAGGTAGGCTTGGGGTTCTTTGGCGTAGGCGCGCTGGGCGGCGGCGAAGACTTCGGGGCCGAGTTCGACGTTGACGCCGGCTTTGGGGTCGGCGCCGGCGCCGAGCCAGAGGTTGCGGCGGAAGGGGGCGTATTCGATGTTGTCGAAGGGGGCGACGCCGATCATGATTTCGTCGTTGCCGGCGCCGCCGCCGGTGGGATCGGGATTGCGGCGCATCCGGACGAGGAGCTGGCCGGAGCAGATGCGGACGGGGGGAAGTGGAATGGAGAGGGCGAAGTTGGAATCGATGGGGGGCTGGTCGAAGGTGCCGGGTTTGACGCCGTTGCGGACGAGCGGCATGTTCTGGAAGCGGGAGCTGAGGAAGGGGGCGGGGTCGGGCGGGGCGGCGAAGTCGTCGCGGATGCCGGACTGGATGAGGATTTTGTGTTCGCAGCGACCGGCTCCGGTATCGGGGATGGTGGGGGTGGTGGAGCGGGTGAGGTCGGATTTGGCGGCGTCGATGAGGCCGGCGGCGAGGCGGAAGCGGCCGCGGCGGGCGGCGACGGCGCGGACGAGGTCGGGCTGGAGGTGGGCGTTGAAGTACGTTTCGGCGGCGAGGAAGGCGCGTTCGGCGGCGGCGGGTTCGTCCTCGGCGGCGCGGAGGGCGGCGAGGTGGAGGTGGGCGCCGGGGTGGTCTGAGCGGAGGTTGGCGACGGTATCCCAGGTGGGGGAGGGTTTGTTGGCGACGATGGACTCGAGGTGGGCGAGGTCGGCGAGGGCGAGGCCGTCGGCGGGGTTGGCGGCGGCGCGGTCCTTGAGGATCTGGAGGGCGAGGGTGGGGTCGTTTTCGATGAGGGCGGCGACGGCGGCGCGGTACTGGCGGTCGGGGGTGGTGGCGAAAAGGCGGGGGGCGGCGGCGAGGTGGGATTGGGCGCGGGCGGGGGAGCGGAGTTGATGCCAGGCGAGGGCGAGGTCGGCGTGGAGGCGGGGGAGGCGGCGGGGCGGGGCCTGTTCCCAGGCCTGGACGGCGAGGAGGGGTTCGCCCGCGTGGAGGGCGAAGATGCCGCGTTCCCAGTGCTTGAGTTGATCGGGGGCGGGGGCGAGGGGCCAGTTATTGTAGAGGAAAACTGCGAGGGCGAGGGCGGCGGCGAGGAGGGCGAAGTTGCGGGCGCGGGCGTGGCGGCGGAGGGCGCGGGCGGCGAGTTTGGCGGTGACGGCGGCGAGGGAGCGGGACTCGAGGGAGATGAGGGCGTCGGCGATTTTTGGGAAGCGCTTGTCGGGGCGGGGCTGGAGGCAGCGGAGGATGCAGCGGGCCCAGGCGGGTCGGATGCCGGGGGCGAGGGTGGCGGGGTTGACGGGGAGTTCGCGAGTTTTGCGGACGGCGAGGGCGAGGGGGGAGTCATCGGCGAAGGGGAGTTCGCCGGTGAGGATTTCGTGGAGGACGACGCCGAAGGAGTAGATATCGGCGGCGGGGCCCGGGGGGCGACCGGCGATCTGTTCGGGGGCCATGTAGGCGGGGGTGCCGAAGGCGGCGGTGGCGGAGGGGAGGGAGAGGGTGGCGCGGCGGTCGGGGGAGGCCTGGCGGGCGAGTCCGAAGTCGGTGACGACGACGCGGAGTGGGCCTTCGGGGCGGGGGACGAGCATGATGTTGCCGGGCTTGAGGTCGCGGTGGACGATGCCGTGGTCGTGGGCGGCGGCGAGGGCGGCGACGATCTGGCGGAGGATGGGGAGGGCGCGGCGTTCGGGGAGGGCGCCTTCGCGGCGGAGGAGGGTGGAGAGGGTTTCGCCTTCGAGGAGTTCCATGGTGAGGAAGGCGGCGCGGGGCGTCTGGACGAAGTCGAAGACGCGGCAGATGTTGGGATGTTGGACGCGGCGGGCCATCTGGACTTCGCGGCGGAGCCAGGCGGCGTGGTCGGCGGTGGCGAATTCGGGGCGGAAGAGTTTGATGGCGATGCGTTCGCCGCGTTCGGTGTCGTCGGCTTCGTAGACTTCGCCGAAGCCGCCGGCGGCGATGAAGCGGCGGACCTCGTAGCGATCGGCGAGGCGTTCGCCGGGGAGGAGGGCGCCGCGGCGGTGGGAGGAGAGAAGGCCGGAGGGGATCTGGAGGGCTTCGAAGCGGCCGGCGGGGGTATCGGCCTGTTCGAGGAGGCGGAGGGCTTCGGTGAGGACGCGGGGTTCTTCGGCGGCCTGGAGCCGGAGCCATGCGGCGCGGTCGGCGGGGGGGCGTTCGAGGGCGGCGGAGTAGAGGGATTTGACGCGTTGCCAGGTTTGCGGACTCATTGGCTGGCGGGGGGCGATTCGAGTTCGGAGCGGAGCCAGGCGCGGGCGACGGCCCATTCGCGCTTGACGGTGGTTTCGGAGACGTCGAGGACGGCGGCGGTTTCTTCGACGGAGAGGCCGCCGAAGAAGCGGAGTTCGACGATGTTGGCGAGTTGGGGGTCGAAGGATTCGAGCTTGGTGAGGGCGTCGTGGATGGTGAGGTAGTCTTCGGGTTGGGCGGCGTCGGGGGCGGAGTTGGACTCGGTGATGAGGAGGAGGGCGGCGTCGCGTTTGGCGGCGCGGTGGCGGCGGCCGTAGTCGATGAGGACGTGGCGCATGGCGCGGGCGGCGAGGCGGAGGAAGTGGGGGCGGTCGACGGCGGGGTGGGTGCGGTGGGTGATGAGGCGGATGTAGGCTTCGTTGATGAGGGCGGAGGGTTGGAGGGTGTGGTTGGGGCGTTCGTTGCGCAGGAAGGCGGCGGCGAGACGGTGGAGTTCGTCGTAGACTTCGGTCAGCAGTTCCCCGGATAGAAGCATTGTATAGGTGGCGGGCGCCTTCTATTCGTATTGTACGCGGTTGCGGGGGGTGGGGGCGGTGGGCTTGGTGACAGTCACCGAGGTCGGCGGGTCGGGTGTGCGGAGGGACGGGGGAGGTGGTGGGCTTGGTGACAGTCACCGACTTGGGC
>CAYMTH010000017.1:12182-17329 GCA_964393235.1 uncultured Solibacteraceae bacterium
GGGGGGGGGGGCGGGGGGGGTGGGCGTGGGGGGGGGGGGGGGGGGGGGGGGGGGGGTGGGGGTTGGGGACCGGCGCCGGGGTCGGCGGTGGGGGTGTGCGGCGGGAAGGGGGACGGTGTTGGGCTTGGTGACAGTCACCGACCTGGACGTTGTCGGGGTTGGTGGGCGGTTTGGGCTTGGTGACAGCCACCGAGGTCGGCGTTGGGGTGTGCGGGGGGCAATTGATTCTTGCGCTCCCCCTTTTCGCTTCTGGCCGACCGTGCTTCTTCTTCCGCTTGCTGGCGCGGTGTTTAGGCTTTGCGGCGGCCGCGGAAGTACTCGACGACGATCGGGAGAACGGAGATGAAGATGATGCCGATGATCACCTTCTCGAAGTGCTTGCGGACAATTTCGTTGTCGCCGAGCAGATAGCCGAGAGTCGTCATCAGGACGACCCAGCCGATACCACCGAAAATGTTGAAGCTGGCGAAACGGGAGTATTCCATTTCCGCGACACCGGCGACGAAGGGCGCAAACGTCCGGACGATCGGGATGAACCGGGCGTAGATGATCGTCTTGCCGCCGTGCTTTTCGTAGAACTCTTTCGTGTGGCGGAGGTGCTCCTGCTTGAAAAGGCGGGAGTCGGGACGGTTGAAGACCGCGGGGCCGGCGCGGCGGCCGAGCATGTAGCCGGTGGCGTCTCCGATGATGGCGGCGGCGATCAGAACGGCGTTGATGGCCACGATGTTGAGACCACCCGCGCCGGCGACGACGCCGACCGTGAAGAGGAGCGAATCGCCGGGAAGGAAGAAACCGGCCAGGAGGCCGGTTTCCGAGAAGACAATGCCGAACAACAGGGCGTAGCCGTGCCAGCCGCTGAACACGCTGGTCAGCAGCTGGCGGAGGGCGTCAGGGTTGGTGAGAGTCCGGATGAACTCAATGAGGGAGTTGATCATCGCGGGAGGATCAGGCGCGGTAGCTGTCGATCAGCCGGCGGATGATGTCCTGGTTGATCTTGACCTTGCCCTTCTCGATCATGCGATTGACGAGGCCGTCCTCAAAGAGGTCCTTGCGCTCCTGGGCCTTGCGGCCCTTGATGGCGGTGATGAGGTTCATGCGGTCCTCAGCCATCTTGCTCATGTCGGCGGCGGTCTTGGCGTTGAGGCGGGCGACGACGACCTGACCGGAGATCATGACGGGGCCGGTGAGGGCACCGGGTTCCTTGCCGAAGAGCTCTTCGAAGTACGTCCCGGAGCCGACGCCCTGGGCGGCGCCGTCGCGGGAGAACTCTTCGGAGGTCTTCACTTCGCCGTTGACGGCCTGGGCGATCTTCTTGAGGTCGGCGCCGGACTTGACGAGGTCGGCGACTTCCTTCTGCTTGGTGCCCATCATCTCGAAGGCCTTCTGCTCGGTGAGCTGGGCGCGGATGGCGGACTCCACTTCGTTGAGCTCCGAGGGGCGGGGCGCGGTGATCGAAGTGAGGGCCGCGATGGCGAGCTTGTTGTTGATGACGATGGTGTTGGTGACACCGCCGGCCTGGAGGCTGAAGACGGCCGAGGAGAAGTCAGGCGAGACGCCGACTTCCTGGATGGGGTCGTTGGGGCCGGCTTCCTGGACCGAGTAGTGGGCCAGGTTGTACTTGGAGGCGATGGCCGCGGCGTTCTTGGGGTTCTTGGCGAGTTCGGCGCGGGCCTGCTCGGCGGCCGCTTCCATGCGAGGCTGGACCTGCTGGCGGCGGTACTCGGTGGCGAGCTCGTTCTTCACGTCTTCGAACGAGGTGACCTTGGGTTCTTCGCGGTCGAGGACCTGGATGATGTGGTAGCCGTACTCGGTCTTGACGAGGTTGGAGATCTCGTTCTTCTTGAGGGAGAACGCCGCGGTTTCGAAATTGGGAACCGTCTGGCCCTTGACCATCCAGCCGTATTCGCCGCCCTTGTCCTTGGAGCCGGGGTCTTCGGAGTACTGCTGGGCGAGCTTGGCGAAGTCGGCGCCGCCCTTGATCTGCTTGAGGATGTCGTTGGCGGTGGCTTCCACCTTCTTCACTTCGGCTTCGGGCTTTTCGGTGGTCTTGAAGAGAATGTGGCGGACGCGGACGCGTTCGCCGGTGCGGAAGCGGTCGCCGGCGGAGGCGTAGATCTGGCGGAGGACGTTGTCGTTGACTTCGATGGTGGCGCCGATCTTGTCTTCGCTGGCGACGAGGAGTTCGAAGCTGCGCTTTTCCGGCGTCTTGTACATGGCGCGGTTGGCGTTGAAGAACGTCTGGACGTCGGCGGGGGAGACGGTGACCTGGGACTTGAACTTGTCGGCGTTGAAGGCGACGTAGTCGATCTTGATCTTTTCGTTGCGGCGACGGTGTTCGGCTTCGATTTCGTCGGCGGTGACGATGAGGCCTTCCATGATCAGGTTGCGCAGCTTGACGAGCTGCATCTGCTTGCGGACGTTGGCTTCGAATTCGGGGATGGTGAGGTTCTGCTGGGCGAGGAAGCCGGCGTAGAGCTCCTTGTTAAAGCCGCCCTGGAAGATGTTGGGCAGCATCGACTTGATGGCGTTGGCGACTTCCTCTTCGGAAACGCGGATGCCCATGTCGTTGGCCTGGCAGGCGGTGGCGCGCTCGGCGACGAACTGGTTGACGAACTCGGGGATGTAGTTCTGAATCATCTGCATCGGGAAGTTCTTATTGCGCAGCGCCGACTGGAGCTGGAGCTGAACTTCGCGGAGAGTGATCTTGGAGTCGCACACTTCGGCGATGACCGCTTCGGGCGCGTTGGACGCGCTGCCGGGGCCGCCGGGAACCAGATACGCCACCATGGACAAGGCGACGAGGCCAAGCAAAACAGTCAAGGTGGTACGAACCGCTTTATCGCGGCTCCGGAAGAAATCAAACATTTACGTGGGACTCCTGCAGAGGTAGGCTCCAAATATTATAGCGAACGAACGCTATTCCCATTCGATGGTGCCAGGCGGCTTATGGGTGAGGTCGTAGAAGACCGCGGCGACGCCGGGCACGGCGAGAAGGGCGTCCCGCATGCGGTGGAGCAGTTTTTCGGGCATGGAGACGGACTGGGCTGTCATGCCGTCCACCGAATCGATGGGGCGGAGGACGACGGAATCGGGGAGGCCGGGGGCGCCGAGGGGGATGAGGACGACGGGGAACTGCCAGACGTGGGTATCGAAGCCGGACTCATGGGAGAGCTGGCGGACGATGGCGTCGGCGCGGCGGAGGCGGTGCATGCGGTCGGGGGTGATGTAGGACTGGATGACCGCGAGACGGTTGACGGGGATGTTGTGGCCGACCTGGCCGATGACGCGGTTGACGCGCTGGTCGGAGTTGATGGCTTCGGTGGCGCGGGCGTGGTCGAGGTGATCGACGATGAGGACGGGGCGGTAGGAGCGGGAGTCGCCCTGGACGCCGACGGAGTGGACGGGGGCGATGACGCCGAGGGGGGTGGGGGTGCAGGGCTCGTCTTGATCGGCGCAGAGGCAGCGGATGGCGAGGCCGGGACCGGGGAAGGGGTGGCGTTCGAGGAATTCGGCGGGGAGGCCGAGTTCGCGGCCGAGTTCGCGCACTTCGTCCTTGTAGAACTGGGTGAGGGGTTCGACGATGCGGTTTTCGTCGATCAGCTTCTGAATGCCGGCGACGCGGTTGTGGTGGGTCTTGATGAGATCGGCTTTGGCGGTGCCGCCGGACTCGATGGTGTCGGGGTAGATGGTGCCCTGGCCGAGGATCCAGTGGCCGTCGAGGTAGGGGCCGGACTCGAGGATCTCCTCTTGAATCTGGACGAACTTTTCGCCGATGATGCGACGCTTCTGTTCGGGTTCGGTGACGCCTTCGAGGGCGGAGAGGAAGTTCAACTGGGCGTCGACGACGCGGAAGTGTTCGGCGCCGAGGGAGGAGAAGATCTTGCGGACGAAGGCGGTTTCTTCCTCGCGCATGAGGCCGGTGTCGACGTAGGCGCCATGGACGCGCTGGTCGCCGAGGGCTTTCAGGCAGAGCGTGTAGGCGACGGTGGAATCGACGCCGCCGGAGACGAAGAAGAAGATGTTGCGATCGCCGGCGACGTCGCGGATGGACTGTTCGACGACGGGGATGCGGGAGGCGGGTTCCCAGTCGACGGCGCAGGCGCAGATGTCGAACAGGAAGTTGCGGAGGATCTTCGTGCCTTCGTGGGTGTGGACGACTTCGGGGTGGAACTGGACGGCGTACTTTTTCGCCTCGTCGTTGCCCATGGCGGCGACGGCGCAGGTGTCGGTGGAGGCGAGGACACGGAAGCCGGCGGGGGGCGCGTAGACGGTGTCGCGGTGGCTCATCCAGACCTGTTTGTGGTCGTAGATGCCGCGGAGGAGGGGGCCGGGGTTGGGGCCGATGTCGAGGTTGGCGAAGCCATACTCGCCCTTGTCGCCTTTGCGGACGTCGCCGTTGAGGAGATAGGCGATGAGCTGCTGGCCGTAGCAGATGCCGAGGACGGGGATGGCGCTCGTGAGGAGGGCGGGGTCGACGGTGGGGCTGCCGGCTTCGTAGACGCTGGAGGGGCCGCCGGAGATGATGACGGCCTTGGCGTTGCTCAGTTCGGCGAGGGGCGTTTCGCTGGGGCGGACTTCAGCGTAGACGCCCTGTTCGCGGACCTTACGAGAGATGAGATGGGTGTATTGCCCACCGGTGTCCAGAATGTAGACTTGCGGTTCGGGTGCGTAATCGTTCACGGAGATGGCGGTGGAAGGTTAGGGTTCCTGGCGGGGCGCGGTGCGCTGCACGATGAGTTTCTTCGCGCTTTCCAGGAGTTCCTTGGCCTTCTGCATAGAGTCGATGGCTTTGACGACGATCGGATCCGACTCGACGGCGAGTTTGCGGGCCTCTTCGGAGCCGAAGGCGGTCAGGTACATTTCGTTCTTGAGCCGCATCTTGGTCCAGTCGAGGTTTTCGGTCCACTCGGCTTCGGTGAAGGGGATCCTTTCCTTGGTCAGGAAGGCCTTGAGATCGTTGATGACCTGATCATTGGGCTCCCAGCCCTGGGGCAGCTTGGCTTCCTTGCCGCCGAAGAACTTGGCGGTGAAGTTGAAGAAGACGAAGCCGCGGATGAGTTCGGTCTGGAACTTGTTGGCGCGGGGGGACTGGAAGGCCTCGTCGGGCTTGATGCAGCCCGTGGCTACCACCAGCGTTGCCGCCATCA
>CAYMTH010000017.1:17339-21245 GCA_964393235.1 uncultured Solibacteraceae bacterium
GGCCTCGTCGGGCTTGATGCCGCCGCCGCCGTAGACGGTACGACCGGAGTCGGTCATCTTCACGTCGTTGGGGTTCTGGGTGGCGGTATCTTTGCGGTAGTAGTAGTCGAGGAACGAGGTGTTCTGGTAGTCGCGCTGGATGAGGCGGTTGGAGGGCGTGTAGTATTTGGCCGTGGTGAGGGCGAGGCCGGTGGAGTCGCTCATCGGGTAGACGGTCTGGACGAGGCCTTTGCCGAAGGTGTTATCGCCGAGGATCCAGCCGCGGTCGTGGTCCTGCAGGGCGCCAGCGACGATTTCGGCGGCGGAGGCGGAGTAGCGATTGACGAGGACGACGATGGGATAGTTGCGATTCTTGCTGCCGTTGCGGGCGAGGTAGGGCCGTTCGGCGGAGGCGCGGCCGCGGTGGGAGACGACCGACTGGCCGTTCTGGAGGAAGCGGCCGGCGACGGCGACGCCTTCATTGAGCAGACCGCCGGGGTTTTCGCGGAGGTCGAGGACGAGGCCTTTGACATTCTGCTCGCCGACGCGCTTGAAGTTGTCTTCCACTTCCTTCGAGGTGTTCTCGTTGAAGCTTTCGATATCGATGTAGAGGATGCCGGGCTTGATGAAGAAGGCGTCCTGGACCGATTTCCGCGGGATTTCGTCGCGGATGATGTTGAAAGTGATCGGCTTGTCGACGCCGTCGCGGGTGACGACGACCTGGACGGCGGTGCCGCGGGGCCCTTTGAGGATGTCGGCGACTTCGGTGGTGGTGAGGTTCTGGGTGCTCTTGTCGTTGACCGAGAGGATGGTGTCACCGGGGCGGATGCCGGCCTTATAGGCGGGCGAGCCGGGGAAGGGGGCGATGACGACGGTGCGGCGGTTGCCCTCGGTGAAGGGTAGGCCGACGCCGTAGTAGTGGCCGCGCTGATCTTCGCGGAGCTGCTGGAAGTCGCGGGGGTCGAAGAAGCTGGAGTGCGGATCGAGGGTCCGCAGCATGCCGGCGATGGCGCCCTTGTAGATGGCCTTGTCGGAGGTCACCTTGTCGGCGAAGTTCTGCTCGACGGTGGAGTACACCTTGGTGAAGGTCCGGACGGCCTGGGTGATGTCATCCTCGTTGGTGGCGGCGTTGGCGCCGGACACGAGGGGGCCGAAAATTCCGCCGAGCACGGAGCAGGCGACAATGACAACGGGCGCGATCCAATTCAGGCGGCGGCGTTCTTGGGCCATCCAGTACCTCCCGATACTTTTTCTACTATATCAGTGCCGGGAGGGCGTACGGTGGCGGCCCGGCCTACCCAATTGGACGCGGGAAACGGGAAAACCGTTTTGGAAAAGGTTGGCCTAGACCGCGCGGGCGCGGCGGGCGGCGGCGGGCGTTTCGCGAGTAACTGACTTGCGCGGGGCGGCCGGGGTGGCGTCGGGCAGGGCGGCGCCGAGGCGCTTGACCTGATCGGTGACACAGACGAGGAACATGGGCTGGTCGGCGCGCTTGAGGATGTCGATGATCGACTCGTTGTTGGACTCGAGGAAGATCGACTTGCCGTCGGTGACGAGGTGCATGTCGGAATCGGCGCTGAGGATCTCGCTGAGGCGCTTGCCCATTTCCTTCTGGAGGAAGCGGAGGACGCGGCGGATCTTCTGGAGGGAGAACCCTTTGCGGCGCAGTTCAGCGATGACGGCGATCTCGACGGCTTCTTCGGCGAGGTAGAGGCGCTTATGGCCTTCGTGCCGGGGGGAGACCACCTTCTGCTCATCCCACCACTGAAGCTGGCGGAGGCTGACGCCGGTCACTTCCGAGATTTCGCTCGAGGTGAACTGCTTGTCGGCGAGGTTAAGATCAATCCGGATCTTTTTTGTTTTGAACATAAACGCGGGTTTCCGTTTCCGCCGGCAAGGGTGGACTCCTCGATTGTACGAAACTGGAGATGAATGTCAACGCCCCCAAATGCGCGCAGGTCCCGGGCCGTGGAAGCGGTGCGGGAGGAACTTCGTCCGATGCTGCGGCTGGCGCTGCCGCTGGTGCTGGCCGAGCTTGGCTGGATGGCGATGGGCGTGGTCGATACCGTGATGGCGGGGCACGCGGGGCGGCAGATGCTGGGGGCGGTGGCGCTGGGGCACGGGCTTTACTATGCGTTCGCGGTGTTCGGGGTCGGGGTGATGATGGGGCTCGATACGCTGATCTCGCAGGCGTTCGGGCGGGGGGACATGGACGACTGCCGGCGGTCGCTGGCGGGCGGGCTGGTGACGAGTCTGCTGGTGTCGCCGCCGCTGATTGCGCTGGCGTGGGGGATGGGGCCGGTGATGGACCGGTTCGGGATCGACCCGGCGCTGCGGGTGGAGACGGAGGGGTATCTACGGTCGGTAAGCTTTGGGACGCTGCCGCTGATGCTGTATTCGGCGTTCCGGCGGTTTTTGCAGTCGCAGGACGTGGTGCGGCCGGTGACGTTCGCGCTGGTGTCGGCGAATCTGGTGAACCTGGTGGGGAACTGGATTCTGATTTTCGGCAAGTTCGGGGTGGAGCCGATGGGGGCGGCGGGGGCGGGGTATGCGACGTCGCTGGCGCGTTTGTACATGGTCGCGGTGTTGCTGGCGGCGACGGTGAGCCGGAACGGGTGGCATGGCTGGACGGCGTGGCCGGGGTGGGGGCGGGTTTTCGAAATTGTGAAGCTGGGCGTGCCGGTGGGGCTGCAGATTTCGTTCGAGGTGGCGGTGTTCGCGTTGACGACGACGATGCTGGGGGCGTTGGGCCCGGTGGCGCTGGGCGGGCACCAGATCGCGCTGAACCTGGTGAGCATCACGTACATGATTCCGCTGGGCATTTCGTCGGCGGCGGCGGTGCGGGTGGGGCAGGCGGTGGGGCGGCAGGATCAGGCGGGGGCGCGACGGGCGGGGTGGGTCGGCATCGGGCTGGGGGCGGCGTTCATGGGGCTGGCGGCGGTGATGTTCTGGACGACGCCGGGGGTGGTGGCGGGGTGGTACACGAACGACGCGGAGGTGGTTGGCACGGCGGCTTCGCTGCTGGTGATCGCGGCCTTTTTCCAGCTGTTCGACGGGATCCAGGCGGTGGCGACGGGGGCGTTGCGGGGGCTGGGCGATACGCGGACGCCGATGGTGGCGCACATCGTCTGCTACTGGGCGATCGGGTTGCCGGTGGGGTGGTGGCTCAGGTATCCGATGGGCTGGGGGGCGCGGTGCTTCTGGGTGGGGTTGAGCGTGGCGCTGATTTTGATTGGAATTGTGTTGCTGGGGGCGTGGCGGAGGAGAATCGAAAGGGTTTCGGAATGGAAATGACGTGGTATCTGGCTGATCTGGTGACGGAAGTCCGGGTGGAGGGTGACGACCGGAGCATCGTGCATTTCGATCTGCACGTGGTGCGGGCGGGGAACGCGGCGGAGGCCTACGACAAGGCGCTGCGGATCGGGGGCGGGAAAGCGAAGCAGTACCTGCGCGGGGATGGGAGCGTGGTGTCGTTCATCTTCCGGGGTCTGAACGATCTGGTGGCGATGGACGAGGAGTTTGGCGACGGGGCGCGGTTATTGTTCCGGGCGCAGCCGGAGATGGCCGAGGAGGAGATCCAGCATGTGGTGACGCCGCGGGATTATCTGCGGGCGATCCAGGCGGAGGGGCTCGATGAAAGCACCGGAACGATCCAGTGAGACGATGTTCGACCGGATGCGGGCGGTGGTGAAGCGGGTGCCGCGGGGGCGGGTGACGACCTATGGGGATGTGGCGCGGGAGGCGGGGTTCCCGACGTGTTCGCGGCAGGCGGCGTGGTGTTTGAAGAAGTTCGACCCGGGGTTGCCGTGGCACCGGGTGATCGGGAAAGGCGGGAAGGTGCTGTTGCGGGGGGAGGGGGGCGTGGAACAGGTGCAGCGGTTGGAGGCAGAGGGGGTGACGGTGAACGGGACGCGGGTGGACCTACGC
>CAYMTH010000017.1:21313-21603 GCA_964393235.1 uncultured Solibacteraceae bacterium
GGCCCGAACAGGGGGGGGGGCGGGGGGGGGGGGGGGGGGGGGGGGGGGGGGGGGGGGGGGCTCAGCCGCCGCCGACGAAGTGAACGATCTCGATGCGGGCGCCGGGTTGGAGGGTCGTTTCGGGCCAGGCGGGAGATTTAATAATGGCGCGGTCGAGTTCGACGGCGACGCGTTCGGGAGGGATGCCGAGGGTGGCCAAAAGGCCCGTAATTGTCGTGCCGACAGGCACTTGGCGGCTTTCGCCGTTTACAACAATCTCAATCATTTTTGTTTTGGAAGGGGGCAGCGGG
>CAYMTH010000018.1:0-13294 GCA_964393235.1 uncultured Solibacteraceae bacterium
TACGGGCAGCGACACGTTCGTGCGGCCGAGCATGGGATCGTGGATCACCTACGGGCTGGGCAGCGAGAACCAGAACCTGCCGGGGTACATCACGATCTGCCCGACGCAGAGCCACGGCGGGGCGAACAATTTCGGGTCGGCGTTTCTGCCGGCGCCGTATGCGGGAACGGCGATCGGGTCGGTGGGGATTCCTTCGAAAGACGCGAAGATTCCGTTTATTCAGAACACGGAGACGCCGCGGGAGATTCAGCGGAAGGAGATCGACTACAGCCAGGAGTTGAACCGGAAGCAGCTGGAGATGACGGGGCCGGACCGGGCGCTGGAGGGGCGGATCGAGAGCTTTGAACTGGCGTTCCGGATGCAGACGGAGGCTCCCGATTTGCAGGATCTGAGCGGGGAGAGCGAGGCGACGAAGAAGCTGTACGGGCTGGACAATCCGATCACGGAGGACTTCGGGCGGCAGTGTCTGATGGCGCGGCGGTTTTCGGAGAAGGGCGTGCGGTTCGTGCAGGTGAGCCACACGTACAAGTGGGATCAGCACGAGCGGTTGAAGCGGGATCACGAGCAGAATGCGCGGGAGGTGGACAAGCCGATCGCGGGGTTGTTGCGGGATTTGAAGTCGCGCGGGTTGCTGGAAGATACGCTGGTGCTGTGGGGCGGGGAGTTCGGGCGGACGCCGACGGCGCAGGGTTCCGACGGGCGCGATCATAATCCGGAGGCGTTCACGATGTGGATGGCCGGGGGCGGTGTGAAGCCGGGGTTGACGTACGGGGCGACCGACGACTACGGATATTATTCCGTGGTCGATAAGGTGCACTTTCACGATCTGCACGCGACGATGCTGCACTTGCTGGGGATGGATCATTTGAAGCTGACGTTCCGGCAGGCGGGGCGGGATTTCCGGCTGACGGACGTGCACGGGCATGTGGTGAAGGGGATTATGGCGTAGGGGGAGTTGTAAGCTGAAACGGTGAATCCCGGCGAGTTGCAGCGGGCCGTGCTGGCCGGCGACGAGGAGCGCGTGCGGGCGCTGCTGGCGGCCGGGGCGGATCCGCTCGCGGGCGTCGGACCGTACTGGCGAAAGACGTCGGCGCTGGCGCTGGCCGAGTGGCGGGGGTTCGAGGGAATGTTTGCGCTGCTGCGGGGAGCGGTTGCCGTGCCGGAACCCGGGCCGGAGCCGGAGGCCTTGCGCGCGGTGCGTGAGGGGGACGCGGCGTTGCTGCGGGCGATGGAGCCGGGGGCGCCGGGGGATGACCAGGGCTGGGTGCTCGGCGCGGCGGTGGAGTGCGGGCGGGCGGACCTGCTCGCTATGTTGCTCGAGCGGGGTTGGGACCCGGACGCGCGGGCGGATGTGGGCGGCGGGGAGTGGAGCTGGGGAATGCCGCTCTATGCGTGCGTGCGGCGGGGGGAGCACGCGATGGCGCGGATGCTGTTGGAGCGCGGGGCCGATCCGAACGGGCAGGTCTACGCGGGCGGGACGCCGCTGTCGGAAGCCTACGGGCAGCGGGACGAGCGGATGATCGAGATGCTGATCGCCTTCGGCGGGCGGCCGAATGCGTCGATGGCGGGGCTGTACCGCCGGATGGACCTGGCCGTGCGGCTATTAGAAGAACATGGGGACGCGCCGCTGCCGGACGATGGATTCAGCTCGGGCCCGGTGGCGGAACAGTTGCTGGGCGCGGCGGCGAAGGGCGGGGACGCGGCGATCTTCCGGCTGGCGCTGGAGCGGGTGCAATGGCCGCGCGGGGACCGGCGATGGCACGGGTTGCTGGGCGCGCCGCTGTTCTTCTGGAACCACTGGGTGGGGCCGTGGTGTCACCTGGAATGGCCGCGGGACGGGTATCTGGAGTGCTTCCGGCTGACGTTGGAACGCACGGGGCCGCCGGTGGAGCGGACCCGGTGGGGCACGACGGTGCTGCACGAAATCGCGGCGATGGGCCCGCACGTTTTCGACGCGGAATGCAGGGCCTTCGCGCAGGCGGCGATCGCGGCCGGGGCGGAGCGGGAGGCGCGGGACCAGGCGCTCGAGTGGACGCCGGCGGAGTGGGCGCGATTGTTCGGACGCACGACGGACGTTTTTGGCATATGATGCTTGACGAGCTTTTATGCCTTACAAAACCTTAACCCGCCGGGCGGCGATGGGGAGTTTCCTCGGGGCGCTGGGATGGGCGGCGCCGGCGCCGCGCGTGAAGATCACGAATATCGAGAGTTTTGTCGTCGACGTGCCGGACGGCGGCGCGCGCGATCCGCTGAAGGCGTACCGGTATCCGGTGACGCGGGTGCACACGGACGCGGGCGTGACGGGCACATCGTTCATCGGCATCGCGCCGGACCTGCTGAACAACTGGGTGAAGCCGACGCTGGTGGGCGACGATCTTTTCGCCATGGACCGGCATATGCGGCGGCTGCAGATGAACTCGGGCGAGTCGCGGACGCAGGGTTGGTCGGGCGTGGAGCACGCGATGTGGGACGCGATCGGACGGATCAGCGGGCGGCCGGTGGCGGAGCTGCTGGGCAAGGCGCGGGAGCGGCTGCGGATCTACCGGACCACGGTGTTTCCGGGCAAGCAGGACCAGTCGGATGTGCCGTACGAGCGGCAGGCGGCGTTCGCGAAACGGTTGAAGGACAACGGCTATCACGCGATTAAGATCCGCGCGTGGCGGCCGAATCCGATGGACGATGTGGATGCCGTGGGCGCCATTCGCGCGGCGGTGGGGCCGACGTTCAAGATCATGCTGGACCGGACGGCGGTGCGGCCGGGCTGGGTGTGGGACTACCCGACGGCGCTGAAGGTGGCGCGGGGGCTGGAGAAGCACAACGCCTACTGGCTGGAGGAGCCGTTCGACGGGATGGACCTGCAGGGTCCGGCGCGGCTGGCGGCGGAGGTGGACATTCTCATCACGGGCGGGGAGTTGGGGCGGACGCTGTATGAGTTCGCCGCGTTTCTGCACAACAAGACCTACGACATCGTGCAGCCCGATACGCGAATCTGCGGCGGCATCTGGGCGGCGAAGAAGATCTCGGCGCTGGCGGCGTCGTTCGGCGTGCCGTGCGTGCAGCACGGGACGGGCGGGTTCTCGCTGGCGGGTTACATACAGGCCGGGTGCTCGATGACGAACTGCGACTGGCAGGAGATGATCGGCGCGGGGCCGAATCTGCCGACCGAGGAGTGGTCGCCGGGCGAGATTCTGTTGAAGAACAAGAAGGCCTGGAAGGTGGAGGACGGCTACGTGTATCTGCCGGAGTTCCCGGGGCTGGGGTTGGATGTGGACGAGGCTGCGCTGAAGGAGTTCCGCCGTGCTTAATCGACGTGGATTTTTGGGGATGATGGGGGCGGCGGCGTTCGCCGCGGGGAAGGTGAAGATTACGGGCGTCGACGTCTATCCGATCCGGATTCCGGTGACGAAGGCCGAGGCGGCGGCGGGGTTGAACCACGCGTTTCAGGTGGTGGAGATTTCGACCGACGCGGGCGTGAAAGGGTACTCGTTCGCGGGGCCGGGGGCGAATGAGCTGCCGGCAATCCGCCAGCTGCTGGTGGGCGGGGATCTGCACGCGATCGAGGTGCATCTCGATAATGGCCTGGAGAAGTGGGGCGGGGTGGAGCACGCGATGTGGGACGCGATCGGGCGGATCGCGAAGCAGCCGGTGCACCGGTTGATCGGCGGGGCGTCGAACCGCGTGAAGGCCTATGTCACTTGCGTGTGGCCAGGGAAAGCCGATCAGCAGCACGTCAGCTACCGGGAGCAGGCCGAGCAGGCGGTGCGGTTGAAGAAAGCTGGATACAAGGGCATGAAGATCCGGGCGTGGCGGCCGAACCCGCTCGACGACGCTGACGCGTGCGCGGAGATCCGGGCGGCGGTGGGGCCGGACTTCGCGATCATGTTCGACCGGACGGCGCACTTGCCTGCGATCGTGGGGCAGCCGGTGTGGAGCTTCGAGACGGGATTGAAAGTGGCCCGAGCGCTGGAGCGGGCCGGGGCGTACTGGCTGGAGGAGCCGTTCGCGCGGGACGATTACGAGGGCCCGGCGCGGCTGGCGGCGATGGTCGACATGCCGATCACCGGGGGCGAGGGATACCAGGGCGTGAGCGCGTATCAGAAGTGTCTGGTCAACCGCACCTACGACATTCTGCAGCCGGACGGGCGCGGGGCGGGCGGGATCTTCACGTGCCGGAAGGTGGCGTTCATGGCCGACGGGTACCACGTGCCATGCATTCTGCACGGGACGATGGCGCTGATGCTGGCCGGGTGGCTGCAGGCGACGTTCGCGATCGGGTCCGAGTGGCAGGAGGTGGCTCTCATTACGCCGCCGCTGACGCCGCAGCAGCAGTGGGCGCCGTGCGCGAAGGTGCTGCGGAATAAGGAAGTCTTCCGGGTGGAGGACGGGCACATCGTGTCGTCGGAGCTGCCGGGGATCGGGCTGGACGTGATTCCGGAGGCGCTGGCGGAGTACCGGCAGCGGTAGAATAGAGCCGTGGCGACGAGAGAGCAACTCCATCATCTGATCGATCTCTTGCCGGATGCGGAAATTTCTGCCGCCAGCCGATTCCTCGAGTTCCTCGTCGGAGATGGCCCGGAGGGTCCACTGAACGCGGCGGACCGTGCGGCGGTTGAACTCGGCGATGCGGAGATTGCCCGCGGGGAATTCACCTCTCTTGAAGAACTGAAGCGCGAATTGAAATTGTGAGCTATTCCATGCGGCTGGCCAACGCAGCGAAGGCTCAACTTCGCCGGTTGGATGTGAGCCTGCAACGGCGCATAGTCCAGAAACTAGAACAACTTTGCGAGGAGCCGTTCACGCCTCCAGACAGCGATTGGGTCGAGGGAACGGCAGGCCTGCGACGGGCGCGAGTTGGATCCTGGCGGATCCTGTTCCGTGTCGATCGAGAGTCGCGGTCCATCGACGTGGTTGCGATACGCCCCCGGGGCCAGGCGTACCGGGGACTTTGACCGTGTCCTACCGCAGCACGGCGCGCACGTCGCCATTCGCGAAGGCGAGTTGGGCGAGGGCGAGCTGGGCCTGGTAGCGGGCGCGGATTTCGGCGTCCTCGGCTTCGGCTAGGGCGCCCTGGGCGGTCACGGTATCAACGGCGGTCGCGAGGCCGGAGTCGTAGCGGAGCGTCGCCAGTTCGAGTACCTGGCGGGCGGCGCGGGCGGATTCGGCCGCCGCGGTGGCGGCGCGGGTCTGCGCGTCGAATGCCACGCGGGCCTGGCCGGCCTGGCGCGCGGCGGCGAGCTCCAGGCGGCGCACCTCCTCCTTCGCCTGCTCCACACGGTGGGCGGCGGCGCGGATGCCGGCTTCCAGGCGGCCGCTGGTCCAGACGGGAATCTGGAGGGTCGCGCCCATGTTGTAGGTCGACGTGGCGCGGTCGGGCCCGGCACCGAGAACGCCGTAGTCGGCGAGGGCGGTCAGCGTGGGCCAGCGGTCGCGGCGGGCGCGGGCGAGCTCTTCTTCGGCGGCCTTGACGCGCTCGCGGGCGGCCTGGATATCGGGCCGGTTGGCGGGGGCGTCGGCGGGCGTGAGGTTGAGGCGGGGCTCGGCGAGATCGGCGGTCAGCTTCGCGGCGAGCAACTCTTCGAGCGCGGGGCGGAGCTGCGCCAGTTCCTGTTCGGCGGCGATGACGTCGAGCTGTTCGGTCTCGCGGCGCTGGCGAGTGCGGGCGAGGTCGAGCTGGGAGGCGGCGCCGGCTTTTTCGCGGTCGGCGGCCTGTTGGAGCAGGGCTTCAGCGGTCTTGAGGCGGGCCTGGGCGGCGCGGAGGCGGCTCTGGGCCTGGAAGGTTTGGAGGTAAAGTGCGATGACTGCGGCCTGGGTTTCTTCGCGGGCGGCTTCGACGTCGAGCTTCGCGGCGGCCTCGGCGCGGCGGGCGGCGCGGATGCTTGCGAGGAGGGAGAAATCGAGCACCTTCTGCGTGACGACGGGGCGGGCGTTGAAGGTGCGGTAGGGGCCGATGCGGTCGGGGAAGCCGGGGAAGATGAGGCCGATGCCCTGGAGGTTGTTCGTCTGCCGGGTTGCGGAGACGAGGACATCGGCCTGCGGGAGATACGCGGCGCGGGCCGATTCGGCTTGCGCGCGACGTTCGAGGACGCGCAGGCGGGTGACCTGCACACCGGGATTCTGTTTGGCCGCGAGTTCGAGGGCGGCTTCGAGGGTCAGCGGCTGCGCGGCGAGCGCGGCGGCGAAGACGGGGAGGAGAAGAAAGCGCATGTCAGCCTCCGATCACCGCGTCGACGCGGAGGCCGACGGGGAGCTCCGTGCCGGGGTCGAGATCGACGAGCGTTTCGAGCACCTTGGTGTCGACGCGTTCGGCGGGTTCGTCCGTGCGGATGTTCTTGCGGCCGAGGATGCGGCCGACGCGGGTGACGGTGCCGGTGAAGGTCTTGTCGCCGAAGGCGGCGGCGCGGACGGTTACCTTCTGGCCCACGGCGACGCGGGCGACGTCGGTTTCATCGACATCGACGCGGACGCGGAGGCGGGAGGTGTCGCCGAGGACGACGATGGGCGTGGACATCTGCGTGGAGACGCTTTCGCCGGTGCGCTTGTGCTTGCGGAGGACGACGCCGTTGATGGGCGAGAGAATGACGGTGCGGGCGAGCTGGGCGCGAGCCTCGGCGACGCGGGCTTCGGCGCTGGCGACTTCGGCCTCGGCGCGGCGGATCTCCTCTTCGCGGGTGGGGGCGCTGACGAGGCTGGCGCGCTGGCGGGTGGCTTCGACGCGGGCCTGGGCGACGGCGAACTCGCGTTCGGCGGATTCGAACTCGCTGCGGGAGATGGCGCCGCGATCGAGGAGGAAGCGGCGGCGGTCGCGTTCGGCGCGGGCCTGGTCGAGCACGGCGCGGGCTTCGGCGGCGTAGGCGTCGGATTCGCGGCGCTCCTGCGGGCGTGCGCCGTTGCGGAGGCGGTCGAGGTCGGCGCGGCGTTCGGCGAGGGCGGCTTCGGCGAGGCGGACGCGGGCGGCGAAGTCGCCGTTGACGAGGGTGGCGAGGACCTGGCCGCGGCGGACGGTCTGGCCTTCCTCGACGCTCACCACGGCCAGCTTACCGTCGAGCTCGGTGCCGATGGCGACCTCCTCGGAGACGGGTTCGACGCGGCCCGGGGCGACCACCATGCGGGGTTCGGGCGCGGGCGTCGCGGCGCGCGCCACCGGTTCACCACCACCGGCAGGGCTCTGAAAAAGAACGAGTCCGCAGACCCCCAGGAAAATGATGCCGGTAATCCAGATGCTGTGTTTCATGCGAAAACCTCTTTCTGACGGAGTTCGTCGGAGCCGACGCGGCCGTCCTCGATGTGGACGATCCGGTCGCAGTAGTCGAGCACGCGCGGGTCGTGGGTGACGATGACGACGGCGCGATTTTTGTCGCGGGCGAGCCCGCTCAGGATTTCGAGGACGGTGCGGCCGCTGACGGAATCGAGGGCGGCCGTGGGCTCGTCGGCGAGGATGATTTTGGGTTCGCCGGCGAGGGCGCGAGCGATGGCGACGCGCTGTTTCTGGCCGCCGGAGAGGTCGGCGGGGTAGGAGCGGCGCTTGTCGGCGAGGCCGACGGAGGCGAGGAGATCGGCGGCGGCGCGGTTGGGGTTGGCGACGTTCTTCAGCTTGCACATGATGGCCACGTTCTCTTCGGCGGTGAGCGCGGGGAAGAGGTTGAAGCCCTGGAAGATGAAGCCGAACAGGTCGCGGCGAAGGGCGGGGAGCTCCTTTTCCGGCAGGCCGACGATCTCGCGGCCGTCGACTTTGACGCTGCCTTCGGTGGCGCTGAGGATGCCGCCGAGGATGGAGATGAGGGTGGTTTTGCCGGAGCCGGAGGGGCCCATGAGGACCAGCACTTCGCCGGCGCGGATGTCGAGCGAGACGCCGTTGAGCGCGCGGAAGCGGTTGGCGCCGGTGCCGTATTCCTTGACGAGGTTGGTGACGGAGACGAGTGGGTGCATGGGAGTGTCCTAGCCGCGGAAGACCATGGCGGGGTCGATGGTGGTTGCCTTGCGGATTGAGAGCAGGCTGGCACTCATGCACATGAAGAGCGTGAGGCCGAAGATGCCGAGGGCGACCTGCCAGGGGAGCTTGATGAGGAGGTCGGTACTCGTGGTGACCTGGACGACGGCGAGGGCGATGGAGATGCCGAGCGCGTAGCCCATGACGGCGGCGAGCACGGACTGGAGGATGATGACCTGGTAGATCTGGCCGTTGGTGGCGCCCATGGCTTTGAGGGTGCCGAACTCCTTGAGGTGATCGATGGTGGCGGCGTAGATGGTCTGGGCGACGACCACGATGCCGACGAGCAGGCCGAGC
Organism: uncultured Solibacteraceae bacterium; assembly: GCA_964393235.1. Taxonomy (GTDB): domain Bacteria; phylum Acidobacteriota; class Terriglobia; order Bryobacterales; family Bryobacteraceae. The sequence goes on from CAYMTH010000018.1 coordinate 8,285, forward strand.
ATGGCGCCCATGAGCGTGGTGGTTCCGGCGCCGGTGCCGAAGACCCAGTAGTTCTGCGTGCGGGCGAGCATTTCGGCGCGGGTGAAGACTTCGACGCCGGGGACGGCGCGGGTGAGGCCGGCCTTTACCGCGGCGAGATCGGCGCCGGGCGTGGCGCGGACGAGGATGAAGATCGTCTCGTTTTCGCGCAGGCGCATGTAGGTCTGGGCGTTCTTGAAGCTGGTGAAGACGTAGGGCGCGGTGGTGAAGGAGCGGATGCCGCGCGTGAAGCCGACGATGCGGGCGCGCTTGCCGTTGATTTCGAGGGTGTCGCCGAGGCGTTCGACGCCGAGCTTCCTCTTGTAGAGCTCGTCGATGATGACGGTGTCCTCGCCGCGGAGGTCTTCGACGCTGCCGGCGACGAGGTTCCAGGGGCCGCCCATGCCGGCGTCGAGGTCGAAGCCGGTAATCTGGCAGGATTCAAAGGCGCCGTTGGGGAGCTTCCAGTTGACGAAGAAGACGGTGAAGTTGGCGGTTCGGTCGACGCCGGGGACCTGGAGGGCCTTCCAGCGCTTGGATTCGTTGATGGGGGAGCCGCCGTTGACGTGGGGGATGCCGGGGGCGGAGATCCAGAGGTCGGCGGAGTTGTGTTCGACGACGTTGGCGGAGGTATCGAGGAAGCCGAGGAACATGCCGAACTGGACGGCGATGAGGACGAGGGCGAAGACGATGCCGGTGAGGGTGACGACGAGGCGGACACGGTCGTGAAGGAGGTTTTTCCAGGCAAGAATGTTCATTGGCAACCGTCCATAGATAAGTATCTGAACAGTGTTCAGTATGAAGATATACGTTCAGAATGTCAATTCGTTTCTGAACAGCGTTCTGTTTATCTACGCGTGTAAACCGCGGACGATCAGGTCAAGGCTGCGGTGGATGAGAGCTTCGCGGGAGGGCCAGGGGAAGTTGTACTTGCCGTGGTCGTTGATGAGGATGGAGGTGGTGCCATGCATCTGGGACCAGACGACGATGGCGTCGGAGACGGGGTCGGAGGGGGGGAAGAGGCCGGCGTGCTGGCAGCGGGCGATGGCGCGGCCGAGGTGTTCGAGGGCCTGGCGGCCGAGCTGGTTGGATTCGGAGGATTCGGTGAATTCCTGGGGGGTGGCGTCGCCGAAGACGAGCTGGTACTGGTGGGGGTGGTCGAGGCCGAACTGGATGTAGCAGCGAATGCCGGCGGTGAGGGCTTCGATGGGGGGGAGGTTCTGGCTTTCAATCTCTTCGAGGCGTTCGATGAGGGTTTCGAACGTTTCGACACAGATGGCGTTGACGATTTCGGTTTTGTTCTTGAAATAGAGGTAGATAGTCGAGGCGGAGTACTCGATGCGGTCGGCGATGCCGCGCATGGTGACGCTGTCATAGCCGTCTTTCAGAAAGAGTTCGGTCGCGGCCTGGAGGATTTTGTGCCGGAGAGCGTCTTTCTCGCGGGCGCGGCGTTCGGCTATTCCCATTACCCCAAAGTCTTCTCAGATTCCTGGCCCGATGTCAACGCGACGGCGGGGAGGAAGCCGGCGCAGCGGAGCACCGGGAGAGAGGGGTACTTGCGGTAGTTCGGATCGGTTAAGCCCAGCCGGCACAACACATACACGCTTCCGCGAGGGGACCGGATCTGTTGCTGGAACTGGCATACGGCGCAGAGACCGCGGGTGCTGCTCAAGGTTTCTTTTCCTCTGACGGGGGTGATGGGTCAAACCGGATCACCGAGTCAGAGCCGAACTTCTGGTAGTTCAAATACTCGACGCGCATCCTGAGGCGGAGCGGTCCATTGCGAAAAGGCAACAGGTCGTCCGCCACGGTCAACACCGGAAACCAATACCCGTCAGGAGTACGATGCCGGAGGGTGCGAAAGCGGGGGAAAAGATTTTCTTTTTTCGTGCCGAGGATTTCGGGGACCGCCTTGCCCTCGCTGCGGACGATGGAAAAATCGGCCTGCGAGACCCAGAGGAGCCCGTCGAACAGGCGCTGGCCGTCGAGAATCTGGCGGGGGGTGACGGCGAGGACCCAGCACGGGGTGTCGGAGACGGTCTCTTCGCCGCGGTAGCGGGTGGTGTAGAGCGGGAGTTGTTCCTTCGTCAGGAGCAGCGGCTGGATTTCGCGGAGGTCGCGGAAGTCCTCGTCGGTGAGGATGAGGCGGGTGAGCGTGGAGCGCGGTTTGCCGATCGTGCGTTCGGTTCGTTCGCCGGTTGGGGAGAAGATGACCTCGCGGGATTCGACATACTCGCCGGTCTTGCGGCCGTTTTCGGTGAGTTCTTCGATGCGGACGTTCTGGCGGTAGAGGTACTGGGCGCGGGCGGCTTCGCTGGCCGATTCGCGTTCGGCGACCTTGCGGGCGAGGCCGGGCGGCGGGTCGGCGGCGAGGCAGATGGCGGATACTAGGACAATGCAGGCGGCTCCCCGGATGAACGCGCTGATCGCGTCCCTGGCGACGATACTGCCCCTGGCGGGCGTGGGCGCTGCCGTGTACATGCACCAACAGAATATCGCTCCGGGGCAGGCGGCCGGGCTGATCGCGGCGTTTTTGATCGAGGCGGGCCTGTTTCTGGCCACCGGATCGGCGGCGGCGCGGGCGCGGCTGGGTGCGATGGAGCCGGCGCGGCTGGCGCTGGCGTTGACGCTGCTCACGCCGGTGACCTGGCTGCTGGCCGGGGGCGGGGCGTGGTGGCAGGGCGCGGCGACGACGGCGCTGGCGGGTTTCTTCGCCTTCTGGTACCTGCGTTTTCCGGACACCGACACGCCGGTGCTGATCGTCTACGGCGCCGCCGCGCTGGCGAAGGCCTCCGCGCTGCTCTACCTGGTGCCGTGGCCGAAGGCGCCGACGCCGATCATCGGCGAGTTCGCCTGGCTGCGGACGCTGCTGTTCGCGGTGCTGCTGTTCCGGCAGCCGGGGCTGGCCAACTACGGATTTCTGCCGACGAAGGAAGACTGGCGGCAGGGGGTGAAGTGGTTTCTGCTCTTTATGCCGGTGGCGCTCGCGGTGGGCATTCCCATCGGGTTCGCGAAGCTGCGGCAGTTGCCGGACGATCCGAAGCGCATCGCCCTGGCGGTCGTGGGCACGTTTCTGGGGCACTACATCTTCGTCGCGCTGCGGGAGGAGATGCTGTTCCGCGGGCTGATGCTCGGCAAGTTGCGGCAGAGCCTCGGGCCTACGGCCGGGCTGTGGCTGAGCGCGATTCTGTTCGGCGCGGTCCACCTGCCGTTCGGCCAGTTTCCGAACTGGCGGTTCGCGCTGGTGGCGGCCATCGCCGGGTGGTTCTACGCGAAGTCCTACCTGGCCACGGGGTCCATCCGCAGCGCCATGATCACGCACGCGCTCACCAACGTCACCGCCCGGGTGTTTCTAAGCACCTGAGGCGAGCGCTGTGATCGACTCCCATTCGTGCCGGCGCACGCCCGGGGCGCCCGGAGCCGCGGCCCGCGCCACCATGGCCCGCGCCACCGCCGCGGCGGGAATGCCGCGATAGCGCTCGAGCGGCCCGATCAGCGCGAACTGCACGGCTTCGATGAGCACCTGGCCGGCGCGCTCGCCCGGCCGCCGTTCGGCGCGGGCGCCCAGCAGGAAGCTCGGCTGAAAGATATCGAGCCACTCGAAGTCCAGCGCCTCGAGGTCGCGCTCCGTTTCGCCCTTGACGCGCAGGTAGAAGTTGGCCGAGGTCGCCGAGGCGGAGACGGAGGAGACCAGCAAGAAGTGGCGCGCGCCGTTGGCTTTCGCCCAGGCCGCGAAGTCGAGCACGCAGCCGTGGTCGACCGCGCGGAAGGCCTCTTTCGAGCCGGCCTTGCGGATCGTCGTGCCAAGGCAGCAGAAGGCGGCGTCGACGGCGACCGGCGGCAGGTTTTTCAGCTCCGGGAACGGGACCACCTTCTCGCGCAGGCGCGGGTGGTTGCGGTGCAGAGGCTGGCGCAGGACCGCGAGGACGGGGTCGAACGCGCCGCCGTCGAGCAGTAGATTCAGCACGTAATGGCCGGTGAGCCCGCTGGCTCCCGCGATGGCGGCCGCCCGCATGTAAATATCCTAACAATTCCTCCAACTTTTTCCGTACCGGCCGCGTCCCTGAAGAAGAGTGCGGACAGCTGCCCTCATCTACCTCCTCCAAACATTAGTCACCACCGCCGCCCCGGCCACTGGCCCGGTCTGTCCGGCCGGGACGGCGGTGGCCTATTTTCGTCTGGAAACCCGGCGTGCCAACGCCGCCTACGCGATCCCGATCGATCGCGTGAACCGCTTGCTAAAGGGCGATACGGTCGTTTTTTTCCCTTCCGACCCGCCGGTGCCGACCGACGTTTCCGGGGCCCGCGTCGCGCTCATGATGCTGACCGCGGACAGCAATGAACTGAAGCTGCTCGAAACGAAGAAGGGCAACGCGCGCCAGGAATGGACGCTGCCGGCCGACGCCGCCGCGATCGCGGTCGCCTACGGGCCGCGCGGCCTCGACGACGACAAGATGCGGCAGGCCACCACGAAGGACCCGGAACTGGTGGCGCAGCTGGCCGCTTATTCGGAAAAGACCGCGCAGACGGAGATCGTGCTCTCCGCCCTTTCCGGCCGCCGCCAGAACGATGACCGCGCCGTCGACGCCGCCCTGCAGGGTCTGGCCTCGACGCCGGGCGGCGCCAAGCTCGACCGGAACGCCTCGCTCGACCAGCAGACGATGACGCTGATCCGCACGCTCAACCCGGCCATCGGCGCCTACGACCCGCTGGCGCCTGAGCCGCAGCAGCGCTGGCAGCAGTCGGCGATGCTCGCTTCCTCGGTCGCGGGGCTGTTTTTCGGCAATACGGTGGGCCTCGCCGGCGGCGGCGCGGCGCTGTTTTTGAACATGCGGACGCTGATGTTCCCGAAGACGGAATTGCGGTCGGCGCTGCTGCGGGAGGCGCCGGAGCCGGCGCTGTGCGCGGCCAAGCCGAGCGCCTCGCGCACGAAATTCGCTTATCTATGGGCGCGGCAGTTGCCGGGCGGCGTGGCGCCGAAGTTAAAGCTCG